>CAYYZD010000126.1:0-4967 GCA_964476035.1 uncultured archaeon | reverse complement strand
CTTCAACAGCTGTAATCTCTGAAATTGACCATGGAGTATTTGACCAGTCTTCTCCTACTATTATAATATCGTATTCAGCTAATAATTCTGGCGTTAATGATGATCTTATAGTGTTAACGATATGGCCTAGGCTTTCATAATAAAGCTTTAGTTGTTCACCGTGTAAGCTTTCTCCATGAGTTTCAATGAAACCTATCACAGCGGCATAAGAAACACGTACATGCTTGGTTTCAACGTTGTTAAGAACCTCTTCTTCGCCTGGAACTGGAGGTGCATACGCTGTTACGTTGTAGGTTCCTTCTGCTGGTGTCCAGTTGTAAGAGAGAGTTTCTGATTCGCCAACTCTTAGCATTGGAACTGTTAAGTTCGCTTTTTCCTCACTGTTTATCAGCAGAACTAATTTGACGTTAGTTTCGTTGCGTAGCCCCATATTGCTAACGGTAGCATTTAATATGATTGTTTCGCCGGGATCCACATGGAAAGGACATTGGAGAGAAACTACTAAATCATGTCTTGGTTTCTGATATCGTGACCATGTTATAGCGTTGTAGAGTAGTTGTAGGTGATGATGATAATATGGAGGTATAACTTCCAGCCATGGAGCAATATACACTAAGCCTCTATACACAACTATCGCACTTTCTTGATAGTGTCCAAGTGCAAGATACTTGCCGCCCACCAACTCGTTTGAATCCCACCGCCAATCGTATGGAATAGCCGTCCCTACAACCGGGAACACAAAGGGGTTCGGAACATTTGCAATTAAGGGGTGAGTGACATTTAGAAGGTTTAGAAGGTCTGTTGAAGTAATACTCCACGTTGTTGTCTCATTCATTCCAAGTAACGACGCCAGCTTGTTGTTGTTGGGAACCATAAAGTAAAACGTTCCGGCAGTAACTATAAGCCCATGCCCTTCATGCACATATTTAGCTATTGCATCGATTTCAGAATCTGTAAACTCCCAGCCAGAGTACGGATCAAATGCACATGAGATAATTAATACGTCGGCTTCTGTTGAAGCAATGTCTTCATAGGTTATACCTTCCTTATTTAAAGTCGTATAATCGATATATACCATAGTGTCGCCAAACAAGTACCACTGATTATTTAATACTTGCCAGTTTGTGATAATATCGATTACAACATTACCCGCAGAATGCAACACAACAGCTTTCACAGGAAAACCAGCATAGATGTACTTTTGAAGCACATTATTTTCGAAGTTCGTCTCACTAGCTACTGGCACTACATAGACGGTAAGATTATACAGACCTTCAATTGTTGGATTCCATAATAGACTAACGATTGTCACATTTCCAGCGGTTAAAGTATTTATCAGTGTAGTGTCCACTACGGTACTGTTGGCGATAAGCTGCACTGTTACGTTACTTTCATCGTTACCTCCAAAGTTTAGCACAGTCACATTTACGACGCCTACGTCTCCAGGTTCTACATAAGGCGGAGTTGTCCACTGATAGGCTATTAATTCATGGGCGGGAGGAGGTTCTTCCACAGCTTTTCGAGCATTGATTCTTCCGCAGCCGTAATAAATATCGAAGCCGGGAGTACCTAAATCGTCGGCGGTATAGCATAGCCAAAGCCTAACCCAGTCTCTAGTCTTATTTGGATGTAAGCTCCATATGAGAGCCGCTACACCTGCCACGTGGGGGCAAGCCATGGAGGTTCCACTCATGTAATCATAGTTCATGGAGTAACCCCAGTCATTCATGGTTACATAGTAAGTTGGCATTGTTGAGTATATGTCAACACCAGGAGCTGCTAGCTCTATCCAATCACCCCAATTTGAAAAATAAGCAGTATTATCATACCAATCTGTAGCTGCAACCGCGATAACTTCATCGTAGCCCGCTGGATAAAGTTTCATGGTAGTATAGTCATTTCCAGCAGCAGCAATCAATAAAACTCCGGAGTCATACGCATACTTTATAGCATCGTGCAGGAGCTTACTCTCAGCATACCATCCGAAGCTCATGCTAATTATGTCTGCACCCGCATCTACAGCGTGAATAATTCCGTTTGCTATCCAGTCCCAATATCCATAGCCCCAGCTGTCGAAGCATTTTTCCGCCATAATTTTGACTTGCGCCAGTCCAGCTACCCCCAAACTATTGTTTAAGACAGCTGCAATTATGCCTGCACAATGTGTTCCATGGCCAAAGTCGTCCAATGGATCGTTATCATTATTTACCCAGTCATACCCGAGGGGCACATAGTTATTTGTGAGGTCTGGATGCCCATAGTCTATTCCTGTGTCAACTACGGCAACTACAACTGAAGAATCCCCCACTGTAGTATTCCATGCCCAATTGGCTTCTATCCTACGTGGTCCCCATTGCAGGTTCCAGTACGGGTCGTTAGGTTCAAACAGCACTTGTACCTTCATGTCAGGCTCGATATAGCTGGCCAAGTTCATTCTCCGTGCTTCCTCTACAAATGCCGTTAAGGAGGTCGATGGAAGCTGGAGGACAATTGCTTCGATTTCGCCTTTAATCAAAATTGTATTAACGATTTCTGCTTCGTATTTTTCCGCTATCTTTTCCAGTTCGCTTAAGCTTGTATTGTCTTTACCGTCAACTCCAACTATCAGTCTTGTCTCGTTACTATCCTTGTAGGCAAATTTTATCCACTCATTTGTAAAATTGAAGCAAAAAAAGTCCGTTTCGGCTTCCGAATACCTACCTGCTGTTTTTTGAGTTTCACTATTGGATTCATCTCTAATGAAGTTTTTTGTTTCTTGAAACGTCAAACTACGTTCATCTATTATGTGAGATCTATCCATTGAGTTTATATCAGCGGTTATATTCTTTTCATCAAATTGTATAGTAGACGTTAAGACTGAAATTTGTGTCAAATTTAAAGAGAACGATAAAACCAGTAGTACTAGAAGAAAACAGTGTAACTGTTTTTTCAAGTTTCCCTTCTCCTACGATGGTTAATTTTACAAGAACAAGGAAGTTCCATATAAATTTATTATTATATGAATTCTTAATGTTTAAGAGAGAAAATTATTTTACATTTTAAGTTTCGTGTCAAAAATGGGGGTTTGAAGACTATTTTGTAATTCTAGTATAAAAAAGGGGTAGCAAGGTTTCTATTTTTTGACATTACATTTTTTGAGCATCACTGCAATTGATGATATAACTAGTATTAGCAGTATATATGCAAGGGTTCCGAATTCTGGAATGATCACTGTAGCGTTTAGCGTTTCCATTGGTTCTAACTTACCTTCTTCCTCACCATCAAGAACAACCATAATGTATGTATCTTCAGGGTATGCTGTTGATATATCAAGTTCAAAAGTAACTGGTTCAGGTGGAACCTCGATAACTTCAAATTCAACAAATGCCAAACTTCCGTAGCCTGGATCTCGTAGATTTACAAGGCAACTCTCAGCAAAAAGCACATAGTTGGGGCCAAATGTTGGTTCCACTGGAATTGCACCTAAGCCTTGGAAGAACTCGCTTGAAGTTCCAGCGGTATACCAGCATCCTGTTGCGTTTAGGTATGTGGAATTGTAATATAGCATGAATTGCCATGCTGTGCTTGTTTTCGAGCAGTTTACCCATACGGTTACGTTAAATCTGTAACCAGGAGAGACCGTAGTTAAATCAATCTCGGAGGGTTCTACCCACATTGCATCAGCGTTGTGTGGCTCGTTGGGCTCTAAGGCGAGAGCTTTCAGTGGAAGCACCATTGTTATTAGTGCGAAAAGCATCATTAGTTTCGTTATTTTTTTCATATTTTATTTCCCTCTCTTTACATATTATGATTATCTATTTATTGTGTTTGCAAGATATTTAAAATTTTTTCAATAAAAATAAAAAGAGAATTGTTAGCAAGTTTTTCCGAAGTTTATGCATGCTAAACGAACGTCCATTATGTTTACTTTTTGATTTTGATCGAGATCTGCGTCTGGATTCCATCTTGGGTGAGTTGGATAGGAGCCAAATGCCATTGCTATCCATCGTATATCGGAAATGTCAACACTGTTGTCGCCATTTATATCTCCAAGGATTCGAACTTTCACTTTACCGTCTATGTAAGAGTTGTCTGCGAGGTCGAGTTCATAGGTTACGGGTGGGATTTCGGAACGTATTGTGTAGTTTCTGCATGGAAGAAAGCTTGTAGTGTTCCAGTTAACTGTTATTGTTACTTGAGCCCCTGGAGGTAGGTTTTCGACTGTTATGTTACCTATTTCTATGTCGTCAGAAAATACTATGACATTGAAGGTTTCGGATATGTTTCCTTCATTTTTGAGGGTTACATTAATGTCTAAGTTCCAACCTTCATATACCCATGATCTTGAAGTTTCAATTCCTAGTATCGCTAGGTCTCGTATTAGTGTGCAGAAGTAGCCGTCTCTGACTTCATGATCTATAGGTTCTCCTTGGTCGTTGATGAGTGCAGTGTCATGTAGATCTAGGTTTGTGCATCCGTAGGCATCTACTATGAAGTCTATTTTAATCAGAGGATGGGTTCCCGTAATTGTGATCGGTGTGGAGTATTTGAGTTGTACCCAAATGGAGCCTGCTTCATCGTTGATTATTGCTGAAGGAACAGGCATTTGATCGTTGATTTTGAAGACTATTACGCTCAACCAGCTTATAACCGTTGTATCATATGACATATTAAATTGGCATGTTTTAAGGTTTGTAACATTCATCAAGGTAATGTTTATACTAAATGTTGATCCGGGAACCATGGTTGGGTCTATCAGTTCTTCCGGATCTACGAAGATAGCTGTGCCTACGGGTGGAGGCGGCGGTGGAGGTGGCGGTGGGGCTGTGGATGCGAAGGTGTATACAGCGTCGTATGCAGTAAGTATTATTTTTTCGTCATTTTCGTCTAGAGCGTATGTTTCCTCTGGAACTTCTGTTGATATGGATAATGTCGTTTCTATTGTTTCTCCTGGCTCGGGGGCAGCAATTGCTTCAAATTCTATCCAA
>CAYYZD010000125.1:0-4969 GCA_964476035.1 uncultured archaeon | reverse complement strand
ATTACAGTTTACGGAATAGTTTCTGACGAGTTTTCCAACCCAATTGGAGAAGGAAATGTAACCATAGAAATTGAGGGGAAAAACGTTTACGAAACCATAGTTCAAAGCAACGGATGGTACTATAAAAGTTGCAACATAGGAACCTTTACAACGTATCAAAACGTCACAATCTACGTAAACTACATCGCACCTCCAGGAAAAGAAATGATGTATAACGTTACAAACCCATGTAACTCAAGCTACATACTTGTATACGCACAACCAGTTCTTCGCGTAACCAACGTTAACACCACATACATCGAAAGAAACAAAAACATCGCAGTTTCCGGAACATTCCTAGATGAAAGCATAAACATCGGCATTCCAAACAGAGAAATCAAAATATACGCAAACAACACCCTACTTGGCTCAGCCCTAACAGATGAAAACGGAGTTTTCACAGCCACCCTACTCATAGATCCATCCCTCACCCTAGGACACTACACAATATGGGCCAGAGAAACATCACAACACCTTGAAACAACAAGCACACAGAACGGTTCAATAATAGTCTTCTCAAAGGTAAACATCTCAATATCAATATTGGACATCTACATTAAAAACGGAGATAAAATTGAAATAGAAGGACATGTCAGCGACGACCAAAACACCAACGTAACTGAAGGAGAAATTATAATAAAAATAAACTTCACAAACCCGTCATGGAAAAACTACAGCTACCAAATATCAGTAGGATCAAATGGAAACTTCAACCTAACCCATTTAATTCCAAACAACATAGAAAACTCAACAAAAGCAATTATAATAGTCAAATACCTTAACAAATCTCCAATTTACTACCCATCTGAATTTATTGAACACCCAGAACAAGTTGTGATTTTTGCTCAACCAAAGATAATCCTACCAACTTTAGTTGAATTTCACATAAATGAAGAAGGAAACATTACTGGTTGGGTTCAATATCTAAATGAGCAAGGTCAACCGTCCAACATAACCTACAGTCTCCAAGTTACATTTAAAGATCTACAACTACAAACAACTAAAAATACCACAATTTCACAAGAAGGCACATTCACATATAGTATCCTAAGGAACCACGCAACGGAATTCAACATTTTTGTATACGTGCCTGATCTTGAGATAAACTGCACAACTCATATTATCTTTTGGTCCTACACATATGTTCAACTCATAATTCCAAATAACGCTTCTCTCCCAGGAGAAACACTAAACGTAACAGTATATGTTATTAATGAAACAAACATTCAAGTTTATGAAGGATACATAACATTTGAAATAAAAATATTCAATATAAGCGATAGTAACCAAATATTCTATGAAAAAGTTTTCAACGGAACCTTTGGACTTAACCAAATAGAAATTCCAGAAGACATTACCTATACATCAAATATGACAATAAAAGTAAAGTTCACACCCAACGTAACGTATCTTATCGACTCCCAAGCCCAAAAACATATAACAATATATATACAGCCAACCATTGAAGAACTAGGCGGCTTACAATTTAGCTTATCTGTAAAAGCTTCACCTGGTAAAAGCTCTGTTATAGAGATATCTAGACTTGAAAATAAAACCTTAAGATTCTACATCTACGATCAAAGAACCTCTTTACCCATTTACAACGTGAAAATAGGTTTGCTCTGGAACGGAACTTGGTATAATAAAACAATACCTAAAAGCGGTGTCATCGAATTCACCATACCACCGGAGGAATGGACAGAAATAGGAATTTATGACGTTACTATTAGTGTTTTTGACCTCAAATTAAACCCAACGTTTCAAGTAAAGATTACAATGAAACTTTTACCCGTCTATGAAATCTCAGAAACCCACGTTACAATGGGAGATAATATTACGATCTCAGGAGAGATTATCTCGGATTTAAACGAGAAAGTGGGCAACATTTCAATAATTGTATCACTTACAATAGATGGCCTACCACTAACAAGTGAAACAATTTTAGTAGACAAGAATGGCAAATTCAACGCGCAACTAATCGTTCCAACAGAACTCACTATCATGGCACCAAAACTTAACATAACAATTGAATATACATCAACTATGAACATTAACAAAACAATATGGCTCAACGATACACTCATATACTTAGATGAAACAAATAGCACCTTACTTTCCCTTAAGACCTCAAAGACCATATACTTTTACCAGTCAATAATCTTCTCTTTCGAAATAGCGCCACATGTAACAAAAGGCCCAATACAAATATTTGCCCAACTTATTGACAACTATGGAAACCCGATATTCAACAGTACGGTGGAAGTCTACCTAAACACCACTAAAATAGCTGAAGTAGAAACAGACAGCCAAGGCAAAATCCGCAAAAAAATAACATTAAACAACACCTTACCCGCGAAGGAAACAACGGTCTACGAGTTAAAAATCAAGTTCAAAAACTTTCAAAGCCATTCAATAACCGTAAAAGTGGTAAAATCCCCAACCATAGGTACAATAGACACCTCAAACCTAGACTTCTCAGCTTACGTCAAAGAAGAACAGAAAACTTTACCTCAATTTGTCATTGTTGGAGTCGCTTCAGCAATATTAGTAGTATCAGAACCATATATCAATAAACTAGTTATAAAAAGAAGAAAAGCAAAGAAAGTTAAAGACGTCACACACAAACTTCTAAAACTACTAGACTACCTTGAACCTGAAAAGGACAAGGACGAAGCAATAGAAATCATAGGAGAATTCTTAAAAACAAGAGGGGAAGAGGCAGTAGAGGAATTAGAACTACCAGAAATATTTAAGAAAATATTAGAAAACCTAGATAGGAAACAATATCGAGAATCCATTTTCATATGCGTCTCCGAGTTTCTCGAAAAAATGGAGGAAAACTATGGAATAACTAGACTTGCAACCGAAACAGTAAGGGAGTTTGGAACAAAAATAATAAGCAACCTAACACCAAATAGAACCGAAAGAAGAGGTTTTGCCATTCTCATAAACGCGTTTTCAAAATTAGCCTACGGAAAAGGACCGTTTACAAAACAGGAAGCCCTAGAATCTGCAAGAGCTATATGCTATATTTATCACATTCTATATAGAGAGGAACTACCCGAAATAGTTTCCAGAATACTAGGATTAGGAAGAATAAGAGAGGTAACGGAGGGAGCCTTCATTGCCTAAGATAAAAAGAATAAGAGAAATGATAACAATCGCAACAATAATAGCAATGATAGTAATTGGAACACTAGACATAATTGGAATAACAGCTCCATCAACCTCAATATTCAATTCTCGTTGGGATGGAGCTTCAAAAATAAAAACCAGCCTTTCAAAAGAGGGATATGTGGTCAAATGTCTTTTTAGCAGCCCCATCATACTAAATGAAGTAGAGCAACCCGATGTATTAATAATTTTAAGGCCAACATGCAAGTACACGATGGAAGAGGTCGAAACAATAGTCAACTACGTTAAAAACGGAGGAGGGCTTCTTATTGCAGACGACTATGGCTTCGCACAGGACATAACAAAACAATTTGGAGTAAATTACATTTCACAAAACTTTAATGCAACCCTCTTAGAATTTAAAGAATACCACAACCAGCCAAGTCTCCCTATAATTGAAATAAACACACAACCCATCTCAAAAGCAAGCTCAGAAACACAAACTCGACTAAAAATCGTGCTAAATAGAGCAACAGCCTTACAAGCAAGTCAAAACACGACCCTACTAGGTTCATCAAGCGATGAAAGCTATTTGGACATTAATAATAATGGGCGTTTGGATGAAACAGAAACACGAGGGCCTCTTCCCGTAGTTTTAGCCATAACATATGGTAATGGCAAAATTATAATTGTAAGCGATGTATCGCTTTTTCTAAACGACATGATCAACCTCGAAGACAACTACGCTTTTCTGAAATTAGCCGTGGAATGGCTTTCCAACGGAAAGGAAAACGCAGTTATCGCTTTTGATGAATCAAAAATTGGATGGGAGGATAGAATATCCTTAGTAGGCTTCTTCAGTTCTCTCTTCTTCGGATCGTTAGTTCTACAGCGAAGCATGATAATCTTAATAATATTAACGGTTACGTTAACGCCTTTTTACGCTGCCTCCATTGCCTGGTATGCTGGGAACGTTACAAAAATAGACATAGAAAAACCACGTACACTATATTATAAGTCAATTTTTGAAACTAGAAAACGTCAATTCTATCAGGAAATTATAAGGAAACCTCAAATCGCCCTTGAAGAAACACATGAATGCCTAAAAATAATATTAGAAGATATAGGAATAAGCCAAAATGTTATCGAAAACCTAGATTTAGTTAAAAACCTCCTAATTGCCACCAGAAATCTATACCTTAACTATCCTCAAATTAATGTCGAAGAAACCATACGCACGATAATTGAAATAAATAATGCACTAAAAGGAAAAACCAGAATGTTTCTTACAGAAATTAGAAATCTAGCAATAAAAGAACGAAAAATAATTGAAAATTTAATAAAATGGAGGTAGGAAATTGGGAAAATCATTAATTGAAAGCTTCGGAGACATAAAAGAACTGTCTAAAACAATAATAGACGAAGTTAAATCCGTAATTGTTGGAAAAGACGAAGTAATAGAAGGACTACTCATAGCATTAATATCAGGAGGCCACGTACTCTTAGAAGGTCCCCCAGGGGTTGCGAAAACCTACATGGCAAAAGCATTCTCAATGACGCTTGGCTGTACATTTAAACGAATACAATTCACACCAGACCTACTACCAGCAGACATAATAGGAACAAACGTCTACAACCAGCAAAAAGGAATATTTGAATTCATACAAGGACCCGTATTTGCAAACATAATATTAGCAGACGAAATAAACAGAGCACCACCCAGAACACAAGCAGCACTACTCGAATGCATGCAAGAAAGACAAGTAACAGTAGAAGGAAAAACACATCCACTACCAAGACCCTTCATGGTAATCGC
>CAYYZD010000124.1:0-5009 GCA_964476035.1 uncultured archaeon | reverse complement strand
ACAAAATTATTTATCTTTTAAAGTGTAAACAAGTTATGAGATCATTTTCAACGAAAAAGTACTTTAAGAAATTCATCAAACCTCTCAGATTAAGGATCAGTCTTGATTTCTAGAGATAGTGTTAATGGCTTGACAAGAAAAAAAACTATTGTAAATTGTTTATTGTCTGCAATTTACACTATGTGGTGCCACTTTACACGGAGGAGACAATCACATGCCTATTTTTAAAAAACAAGAACGCTCAACAATGTTAACTAAGGCTTTGAAACAGATCAGAAATGCTATTAGATCTGGTAAACTAAAACCAGGGGATCGACTTATCGAATCTAAGTTAGCTGAGGAAATGCAAATAAGCCGATTTCCAATACGTGAGGCAATACGCTACTTAGAGAAAGAGGGACTCGTTGTCACAATTCCATATAAAGGAGCTTATGTTGCCAATTTCAGTGAGAGAGACCTTGAGGAAGTTTACACTTTGAGAAGTGCGCTTGAAGAACTTGCGGTACGAAAGCTTATGGAAAATCTTGACAGTAGAAAAATCAATAAACTGGACTCCATTCTAAAAATGATGGAAAAAACAGCGCGGGAAGGAAAAGCAGATAAAGTGGTTACAATGGATATGAAATTTCATCAGACGATCTGTGAATTGTCAGGTCATCGGAAATTGCTGGAGATATGGCTCACTTTAGAGCGTCAATTAAGGACATTTATTACTCTGGAGGAACATCTCTACAAGGACCCAAGTGATCTCGTTAAGACTCATTATCCTGTTATTAGAGATATAAAATCCGGAGATATTCAACGTGCAGAGAAGAGCATTAGAGATCACCTTTATGAGGCATTGAATATAATCAAGCGTAATTATACACGTCAATAAAAACTTAAATTAAATTCTTCTTTAATTATTTTTTTATTTGTGAAAGGTAGTTACTACAACGGAGATAAAATATGAGTATAGGATTAATAACATTGATTGTTAGTTTTGTGGTCTTACTTATTTTGGGATTTCCCATTGCTTTTTCCTTGCTTGGAGCGACAATCTTGTACATACTTTGCACTGGTGCTCCCTTGACTATAGTTTCGCAGCGTTTGTTTGAAGGAATGAATGGATTTCCCCTTCTTGCTGTCCCTTTCTTCCTTATGTGTGGACAATTTATGCTAAAAGGAAAACTTCTTGACCCATTAATTGAAGCTGCTGAAGCATTTGTTGGTCACATCAGAGGAGCGCTTGCTATGGTTAATGTCATAGTCAGTCTTCCCTTAGGGTCAATAATAGGTCTTGCTCTTGCGGATGTTACCTCCTTGGGGTCAATTTTGATACCAGCGATGAAGAAGGAAGGATACGATGCAGATTTTAGTGCTGCAGTGACAGCCGCCTCCTCTCTTCTTGGACCAATGTTTCCTCCCAGTGTACTTATGATATTATACGCAATGGCGGTAGGAAGAACCTCTATAGCTGGTCTTTTCTTAGCTGCTGTAATACCGGCTATTTTAGTTTGTGCTGTGCAGTGTATAGTAACCTATATTTTATGTGTCAAAAGAAATTATCCTCGTCATCCCAAAGTTGGATGGAAAGAGAAAATCTCTAGATTAAAAAGAGCCCTTCCTGCTTTGGGTCTTCCAGTGGTTATTTTGGGAACAATTTTTGGAAGAGTGTGTAGTGTTACCGAAGCTTCCGCGTTAGGAGCATTATATGCATTCATTCTTACCGTTGTTGTCTATCGGAATGTAAATTTTTCAGAAGTAATTAATATAGTATTCCAGGCGGGTCTGACCACAGGTTTGGTGTTACTTTTAGCTGGTGCAGCTACCGTTACAGGGTGGGTCATTGCTAACGAGCAAGTAGTTCATAGTGCCGTCGCAATAATAGGAAACTGGTCACCCTGGCTGTTTCTTTTAGCACTTAATATCATCCTTCTGTTGAACGGGTGCTTTATGGATGATTATGCCTCGGTGCTCCTCTATTCCCCTATCATTGCCCCAATAGCCTGGCATCTCGGAATCCACCCTTTGCATATTGGTTTTGTAATATGTATGAATTTAGTAATCGGATTATCTACTCCACCTTTTGGAATAGTCCTTTTTGTAGCAAGTCCTATAGCAGGAGTAAAATTTGAAAAGACGGCGCGTGCAGCTCTACCGCTAATATTAGCCACTATTGGCGTGTTGTTATTAGTGACTTACGTGCCTCAAATATGCTTGTTCTTACCTCGATTATTTGGCTTTTACTAATCTATCTCCACAGTGAAAAGACCCGAAAGGAGGTGAAAATTCAGAGGGTCTAAAAGGAGAAGGTAAATTATCCAGGAAGGAGGTTTAATTATGAAGAGAAAAATACATAGAAGGTGGGTTGGTTGGGTTATGTTTATTGTACTTATCTTACTCCTTGGGGGATTTAACTCTGCTATGGGCGTAATAAAAATCAGAGTTTCTATATGTAACAGCATGCTACATCCACAAGGTGTGGGTATGTCTGTGTTTAAAAAAATAGTAGAAAAAGAAACAAATGGAGAAGTACAGGTTCAGATTTATCCAAGCTCAGTGCTTGGAGGTGAGAGAGAATCTATAGAACAAGTACAACGAAAAAGCATCGAGATGGCGACAGCTTCAGCTGGTCCTTTAACTCTCTTTAATAAAAAAATATATGTGATGGATATTCCTTTTGCATTTGATGATTATTACACTGCATGGATGGTAATGGACAGTCCAATAGCGGAAGAATTGTGGAAGAGCTTCGAAAAAGAAGCAGGATTAAAAGTGTTAGGAATTATGGAAAATGGATTTAGACAAATCACAAATAGAATTCGCCCCATCTATACGCCTGATGATTTAAAAGGAATAAAAATCAGGGTCATGGAAGCCCCCATGCATATAGCTAATTTTAGGGAACTTGGAGCAAATCCTACTCCTATTCCTTGGCCAGAACTATATATGACATTACAGCAAAAGATAGTAGACGGACAAGAAAATCCTATTACAAATATATGGGAAACCAAAATGTATGAGGTTCAGAAATATGTTTCTCTTACCAAACACATCTACGACGCGATGCCCCTATGTGCTAACTTAGAATGGTTCAACAATTTACCTGCGGAGTACCAGGTTATTTTAGAAAAAGCTGGTTCGGTAGCCACAAATGTTAGTCGTTTTGTAAATGCAGCCAGAGAAGATAGTTTAATTCCGATGCTTGAAGCTAAGGGGTTAGAGGTCAATACTCTTACTGAGGAACAGATAGATGCCTTTAGGCAGAAATCACAAGCCAAGGTAATCGAACTTATCAAAAAGGAAATAGGTGATCCTGAGTTTGTCGATAGGTGGATGAAGGCTATAGAAGAGGCTCGTGATTACATTAAGTGTGGATTAGAATAGTGGTTGTTCACACTTCTTCTTTTGTAGCTCCAGCGGCAAGATTTTGCTGCTGGAGCTAAGAGGAGACGGTCTTATCAGCAAATACATTAAAGAGAGAAAAATAAAATGAGCAAACTCAACAAACTTTGTGCCTATCTGGAAAAAGTAACTATTTACTTAATTTCTGGCATAGGTCTTGCTATGATGGCGATAATGTGGATACATGTGTTTGCTCGATATATTTTCCACCATTCTCTTTTCTGGTCGGAAGAATTATTAAGATATGCACTGGTGTATTTAGCGATGTTAGGTGCGAGTATTCTTTACAAGCGAGGACAACACGTAGGAGTGACTTTATTTATATCAAAGTTTTCTCAAAAGTTTCAAGCTAGGACGGAATTCTTTTTAAACTTTGTTTTTTTATTTATCTCTTCAATAGTATTTTATCAAGGAGTCGAGTTATGTTGGTTTGTCAAAGACGCACCTACACCAGCCCTAAGAATCTCACAGTCCATTCCCTACTTGGCTATAGTTGCAGGCTTTTTACTGATGTTGATCTACTCTCTGGCAAGGACAGTATATCTGATCCATAACAACAGAGAAGGAAATGAGAATGTTAAAAAGGAAAGAGAATAAATTATTTTTTGTCAAATAACTCTTGGAGCAAAAGTGAGATTATTCATCAGGACTCTTACAGATGAATATAACAGCAGAAAAGTTGAGAGAAATAGTAATTTACACCCTGGAAGCTCTTGGAACACCTTCGCACGAAGCAGCGATAGTTACAGACTTTTTAATTGAGGCTAATCTGGTTGGCCACGATTCTCACGGCGTTATCAGATTGCCCCAATATGTAGATCGTATCAAAAGAGGAGAATTGAAGCCACGAGCTAAGATTGAGATTAGAAAAGAATCCTCCACCACTGCACTAATAGATGGAGACTGGGGTTTTGGCCAAGTGATAGCAAAGAAAGCTATGGAGATAGCTATCGACAAGGCGAAGAAAACAAATATTGCTGTAGTTTGTGTCTACAACTGCAATGATGTAGGCCGATTAGGTGGTTATACTTTGATAGCTGCCAAGCATAACATGATTGGGATTATGGCGGTCAATGATGCCGGAGCTAATCCCCACGTTGCCCCCTGGGGGGGAATAACCCCAATCCTAAGTACAAACCCTATCTCTGTGGCCATTCCGACTGATAAAGAAAATCCGATACTTGTTGATATGGCTACCAGCACCATTGCAGTGGGCAAGTTGCAGTTAGCTTTGCAGAGAGAAGAAAAAGTTCCGGAAGGTTGGTTTATTGATGCTTCCGGTAAATTTTCAACAAATCCCACTGATTATTTTACCTCGAGGGGAGCACTGCTACCCTTAGGTGGTAAGGCAGCAGGCCACAAAGGGTTTGGTTTAAGTCTCGTAGTCGATATTCTTTCAGGCGCCTTGAGTGGAGCAGGATGTAGCTCTGGAAGGGAAGGAAGAGACGCACAAGGAGTGTTTATTCTCGTCATCAACGTTAATGGATTTATTCCTTTTAAAGATTTCACAGAGAAAGTGGGCAATCTGGTAAAAAGCATAAAGAATTCACGTAGAATTGAAGGTGTCAAGGAAATTCTGGTTCCCGGTGAGCCCGAATTTAGAGAAAGATCTCGGAGACTTG
>CAYYZD010000123.1:0-5073 GCA_964476035.1 uncultured archaeon | reverse complement strand
TCTTTCCCTACACGACGCTTTTCCGATCTTTATGGCTACTTTTTAAATAAAGTTTTAACAATATATCAATGGGGGGTTGGGATGGAAAAATCTTGGTATAAATTTTACCCAGAAGGCGTGCCAAAGTCGATAGACTACCCTGACACATCTATAGTTGAATATTTAAAAGAGATAGCAGAAGAATATTCTAACGATATAGCGTTAATTTTTGAAGGCTTCAAAATAACATATAAAGAACTTATGGAATCAATTGACAGATTTGCCACAGCTTTAAGTGATTTAGGTGTATCTAAAGGAGACGTTGTAGCCCTATTTTTACCTAATACGCCTCAATTTGCCATCAGCTATTACGCTACTCTTAGAATCGGAGGAATCGTAACAGCTATAAACCCACTTTTCAAGGAAAAGGAACTAGAATATCAACTTAAAGATTCGGAAGCAAAACTGATAATAACGTTGGATGTCTTCTTCCCGCTTGTAAGAAAAGTCAAAGAAAAGACAAAAATTGAAAAAATAATAGTAACCAGCATAAAAGAGTATTTACCGCCGGCTAAAAAACTCTTAGGAACATTGTTCAGAAAGATTCCAAGTAAAAAGGTTTCAAAAGAGCCTAACGTCTATTTCTTCCAAGAGCTATTAAAGAACTACTCGCCGAATCCACCTAAAGTAGACATTAATCCCGAGGAGGACATTGCAGTTCTTCAATACACCGGAGGAACAACAGGTTTACCCAAAGGGGCGATGCTAACCCATCTAAACCTCCTGTCCAACGCAATAATTACGGCGTACTGGGCCTCAACAGACTTAGCTAAAGAAGCAGTGGAAGAGGGGGTAAACATAAGAGATCCCAGAGAATATGGAAAATGGGCTAGAAAGAAAAGAGTAGATACAACATTAGCAGTAATACCTTGGTTCCACATATATGGTATGACGTGTACGTTAAATAGCCCTCTCCTAAGCGGATCTAAAGTTGTAATTCTACCAAGTTTCGATCCAGTCAAAGTTCTTAAAACAATTGAAAAATATAAGGTTACATTAGTTCCAGGCGTTCCTACCATGTACACCGTTCTAATAAATCACCCAAAAATAGACAAATACAATATCTCTTCAGTGCGTTACTGCGTTTCAGGAGCTGCACCACTACCACCTGAAGTCCAGAAAAAGTTCATGCAACTTACAGGAGGTGTTTTAATAGAGGGCTACGGCTTAACTGAAGCATCTCCAGTTACTCATTGCAACCCACCCGACCCGACGATGAAAACCATGAAAATCGGAACTATAGGCATTCCGCTCCCCGACACAGATGCAAAAATCGTAGACATCGAAACTGGAGAAAAAGAGCTTAAACCTGGAGAAATAGGTGAACTAGTTATTAAGGGACCGCAGGTCATGAAAGGATATTGGAAGAAACCTGAAGAAACGAGCAAGACGCTTAGAAATGGCTGGCTATATACTGGAGACATTGCCACGAGAGACGAAGACGGATACTTTAGAATAGTTGACCGTAAGAAGGATCTAATCAAATATAAAGGGTACAGCGTTTATCCAAGAGAACTTGAAGATGTTTTATACGAGCATCCAGCGGTTAAGCTCTGCTGCGTTATCGGCATACCAGATCCAGTCGCAGGTGAAATTCCAAAAGCTTTCATAGTATTGAAAGACGAGTATATCGGAAAAATCTCCGAGGAAGAAATTATTGAATGGTTTAAAGAAAGAGTCGCGCCATACAAACGAATAAGAAAAGTTGAATTCAGAAAAGAACTACCAGTCTCAGCAGTTGGTAAAGTACTTAGAAGAGTGGTTAGAGAGGAAGAACAAAAGAAAATCAAAAGCTAAGCAGATATTGAGCATATAGGTCAAAAGAGTATCTGTAGCTCTGTAGCCAGTTTTATTTGCGAAGCAGCGTAAAAGTAATTTAGGCAACAAGATCTATTATAGCGGCTAAAAGGATCAAAAGTGCTCCTAGTCCTCCTCCGAAAATCAATGCAACTATTCCAAATACTAGCAAAATAGGCCATTCCATTTTTGTTTTTAAGGATATTTTAATGATGTCATAGCTTGCAAAAATAATTAAACCAATCAAAATAAGTATCAAGTTGTTAATTATCTTGCTTAAGCTGAAAATAACCGTTTTTCCGTGAAGAATCCAAGGCAATGCTAGACTAATTCCAATTAAAGAGATAACGCTGAAAAGTATTAGAAGAGCAGCTCCAATTAAGGCAAATATTTTTGCAAGGTCTTTAAGATTACTTTGCTTTCTCCTTGGCATAAAAACACCTCACAGAACTTAACTAAACTTGTAAAATTTTACTTATTAATCTGCTCCTAATTAAATAAACAAAAATAGTAAAATGGAAGCATAATGGTTTAGCTACTTTCAGATATTCCAGCTAAGTATTTTGCTATTTTCTTCTTTTCCTCAAAGTTATATGTCCTCCAAATCGTTATGTCCTCCATGATTGGTGATCCGCCGCCATGCACGCCTGCGACAGCCATAACACCGCCAAGCGCAGAACAAAGAATATCAGAGATCATCATTAAACATCTATAAACATTTTCCGCGGGCACATCGGTGCGTCTTTTCAAATATTTCTCTAAGTAAGGTTTTGTTTCAGGGCCTACAAAGTCCCCCTCAAAAGGTAGTGTTGCAGGGAGGCCTCCAGCAATATCAGCTAAGAGTTCAGATTCATGGTAAAAGTTTTTACCAGCATGTCTTCTTCCAACATTGGCGTAAACCTCATTGGGCACAAACGTGCCGTTAGGCATTTTTCTCCCCTCAATTGCAGAAGCTATTCCAGCAGCATAGACCAGTTCAGCGACACTCGCCAACTCAACAAGTTTACTCCTAACATGCCACTCCTCACCTATTCCACTGTAATCAGCAATTAAAGCAGCGACGCCCATTACAATGTCTGTAGTTGCAGGCTTACACCCAGTATAACTATGCCTATGATATAAAGCGAAAAGGTAAGCAGCTAAGGTGGCATATTTATTTTCACCACATAGAAAAACTCTGTCCCAAGGCACAAAAACATCGTCAAAAACAACTAAAGAATCTCCCACACCTATCTCAGCAATGGGGGCCTTCAACTGTTTCCTCTGCCGCATAGAAGTAGCTCTAGTTATCAGTTTAACCCCATCGGTATCAGCTGGTATAGCAAATGCAACAGACCAATCCTTATCCTTATCTGTCATAGCCCTAGTCGGTAGAACAATAATTTCATCAGCGTAAGCAGCCATTGTAATGCAATTCTTCGCCCCTCGAACGATAATACCATCGCTTCTCTTTTCAACAACGCGAACATACATATCAGGATCGTCTTGCTGATGCGGTCTCTTCTTTCTATGACCTTTAACATCTGTTTGAGCACAAGCAGCAGTAAGATCCCTTTCTTGAAAATACTTTAAGTACTCAGTAAACTTTCGGTAATAATCCGTCTTATGTTCCAAATCCGCAAGATAAGTTACAACAGATAGAGCATTTATTGCATCGCAACCCATACATCTTTGAACACAGCCACCAGTAAGATGACACAATTTTCTAATCATCTTCTGCTTTACAAGAAGATCATCAGCACTTTGGTTGATATGTGTAAACCTATTAATCTCCTTACCAGTTAGATGCGACTTAGTAACAAGTAGCTTTCGATACTCCGGGTCATCTACTAGTTCAAATGTTTTAGAGATGACATTAATTCCTCCACGAAGCCTTGGATCATCCCTTGAAACCCTTTTCCCATCAATATACACATTAGGCTTCATTTTCAACAAGTCTTCAAAATATTCCTCAACCGTTCTCATAAAACCCTCCCCAAATCCACAAATATCTCTGTAATAAAGCAATATAAGGATTATTATCGAACAATCATTAACTAACATTTAGTATTCCTTTTTTCTAATAACACAAGGCAGCAACAAAATTATTTTAAAAATCACGTAAATTATAACAGGAGCTAAAGAGATGGGTATATCTACAGTCGTCATGAAGAGAGGAATTAAGCTTGGGAGTGGCTATATTTGCTCTTTATTCCATAGTTAGAAGCCCTAGAAAAATGTTAACTCTTACTGTCGGTCTTATAGTAGCTACTTCGCTTTTAACAGGTACCTTTTTATCAGCTGACTACATGGCTCAGATAATTTTACAGGAAACCTTGAATGACGTAAGTTTCGACATGAGGGTTGATATATTTCCTCAAAATCTATCTGAAAGTCTCGGCATTATAAAAAACCTTGAAAAAATAACTGGAATTAAAAAAGTAGAACCATATATTGTGAAAACCTTAGCAGGTTTAAACATAGCAAAAAACAACGGCACCGTCCTCTCCACGATAAAGTTTTCTCAAAGCTGGAAAATCATTGCATACGGTCTTGGAGAAAACATATCTATCGGAGAAATTAATGTTATAAAAGGTTCACTACCTCTTATGGGAAACAGTATTGCAATAACAGATAGCCTTGCAAAGAAATTAAATCTTAAAGTAGGAGATGAAATAGCACTTTTATTTTCTCAATTAGATGGAGAGAAAAAAGAGGTAAATGTAACGGTTTCCGCTATTATTAGATTAGGAAGTGAACTTAAAAAAATTCTGGGCGATCCGTATTCAGAAGCCTCTAGTTGCGGTTGGAAACTTTGCCGAGTAGAACAAGTAGACTATCTTATAATGCCCATTGGGTTTGCATATTCAGCTTTTTCAGCTATAGGTGTTCGTTACTGGGTTTTTGTCGACCGTAATACTGTTTTAAATCCGTGGGACATCGATCGATCCGTTACAAATCTAATTAACATAGAGAATGAAATAGAAGTTTCATGCCGACAATATCTTCATGTTGAAATTTGTGATATTTTGAGATATGCATTAGAAGCGCATAAAGAAGATATAGCATTTTTAAAATTGTTGGCTGGAATTTGTATTCTACCCACAATGTTTTTAGCGTGTTTTTTCATATGGACTTCGAATCAAATGTTTATTTATGAGAGAAGAAGAGAAATAGGTCTCCTAAAGGTTAAGGGTGCAACTAACAAACAAATATTAGCTTTAATTACTCTTGAATCAATAATTGTAGGAATAGTTG
>CAYYZD010000122.1:0-5101 GCA_964476035.1 uncultured archaeon | reverse complement strand
AGGATTCTGTTCAACAATATGGTCGGGTATGATTATTGGGTCTTCTATTGGTATGCTAAGTAGAATGGCAAAGTTCAATCCACTTTCTACGTCCTTTTCTACTTTTATCTCTGCTATAAGGTCTATTTTTCCATTTTTCACCAGATCAAATTTCACTCTGTCCTTTTCTTGAGGTTCCCTATAGTACTTTTCCACTAAGGTTGATACTTTTTTAAGACATTCTGGTGTGATATGGTCTCCACAAGCCTTTGCTATCAAGTATTCTGCTATAAATCTTGGCATTCGGCCTATGTGTCCATGAAGAATTAGATCCTTTCTGACCGCTGCTTGATCGAAAATGTACTTTAATTTAGCACTAACATTATCCATATCACTCATCTAATCACCAAAAAGCTCATCTATTTCACTTCTTTGAACGGTTCTTTTCTTTTCTTTTTCCTTTACAAATAAAATAAGTTCTTTCTGGATCCTTTTGCTTTTTCTTTCCACAGTATAGTCCATTACTATTTTTAGTCTATATTTTCCCTTCTTTAAGCCATCTATTTTTATTGTTATTTTTTCTTCTTTTTCTATTGTATCAATTAGTTTTTCCAGTGTCTTTATTTTCGGTATTTCTGCTTTAATTTTGATATTCGTGAGTTGTTTGTCGAGAGGATTTGTTATTATTAGTTGTATGTTTGATGGTTCATTTTCGTATAATACGGGTGTAAGTAATGTTATGTCCGGATCTATCTTTAATATTTGTTCTCTTTCCTCTTCTTCTATTCTCTCTCCTTTTAGAAGCATCATACTTTTCTTTACTTCTTCAAGTTCATTATCAGCTAAGCCGTAAAGTTTAGCGATGAGTTTATCGATTTGCTTTTCAATTCTATCAATTTGCTTTTTTTCATTCAGGGTTGCCCATTTATGAGCTTTTTTAGAAAGTTCGGAAAGTTTTTTATGAATAGCATTCTTAGGATCAAATCTAGGGATTCTGATAAATTTTGTTATGTGTGTCGAAATCTGGGTTTCGACGATGTAGCTTTTCACAATTGCTTGAACTATTGGAGAGTTCAAGAAAGCACAAATAAAGTGAGCTTCATCTTCATGATCAAATGGTATCATCATCAACTTATGATCAGGAATTACCACTTTTTTTCCTAACCAATTATCTTTTATTGGTTCAACGACAGCAGCTGTAAGGCCTCCGGCTTGTTCTCGCCAAACTACCTTGTATTTTGCAAACGTATAAGGACCTATTTGATAAAGTGAATAAAAGGGGTTATCTTTTCCCCATTTTTTATGGAGACTTCTCTTCTGCAATTTATCTTTAAAACAATTAAGGAACGCGTATACCCTTGGGTAGTTTACTTTCATGTACCGTTCATTGATAGGGCGCATTCCAGTTTGTTTAGTATGTGGGCAGATTATATATGCTGACGGTTTGGCGAACCATTTTCTAACGTCACGTCCTCTAAGAAGCGGGTAAATTAGATCTGGTTTCACACTTTCCCTGTGCAATTTTATTGACTTTCTCGAAATATCTTTCATATTTTCTATTAATATTTCACCGGTAGGTAGTTTTTGTAATATCTTAACCCAGAATATTCCATTGGCACCAGCGGTGTATGTACCAGATCGTGCAATGTATGGGGATTTCCCATATACCTTTGCAGAAATATCGAGAAAATTACGTGTTCCCGTTGCCCATGGCCCATCATAGTTGTCAACGGGTTTTGCCCATAACTGAACGATTCTGGTTTTTGTTTTCACATTTTGAAGAGAAAGCCAAGGCTCTATAGGATATCTATCTTTCTTTACCCAAAGAATATATGGTATAGGATAGGTTGTTTTTTCTCCTTCTTTAATAAAGATGGAGGCTGTTCTATTTTGCGCTCCTTCAAATGGTCGCAAGTCTACCATATCATGAACAAGCCATACTCTAAGTCCACGACCACTAATTGGCAATCTGAATCTTCTAAATTCTCTAGCTGCCATGGATTTATAAACACTTTGAGTTATTAAAAATCCCAATATTCCATTCTTTTTTAAATATCTGTCACATGCGACATAAGTAAAAAGCATCGAAATATCTTTTTTAGAGCCGCCCAATTGAGTCATTGAACTCGTTTTAGTTGCAAGGCCATAAACAGTTCGCCACAGGGATAAACTGCTATCTCTATAATCTTTCGGTAAGTTCTCCCAATTTATCCATGGGGGATTTCCTACAACATAATCGAACTTTCCAACAAATAATGGAGCAAACGAATTTTTTAATATTCTGGTCCATATTCTATTTTTTCCTTCCTTTTCAAGTTTCAACAATGTTCTGTAAAGCTTCATTAAGCTAGAGACATCATTTTCCTCTATTTTCACGTCTTTCAAAAGTCTCGATTTAAAGTCATTTGGGGAGTATTTTTCTCTTATACACTCTTCCAGAATAACCAGAACTCTAGACAAGAGTCCCTTTTCAATTATTCTTGTTGGAATTATAAATTCTCCAGCAACTGTTTTCAGAACATATGCCGGTCCTACAAGGGTTTCCCTTTTTCCTACCAATATTGAGTCTGCTAGGTATACAGGTATCTCCACAGATGTTGCCCCTTTTTCTCTAAGAAGATCTCCTAAGGCAATAAGATAATTCACTCTTGAAGCTATTACTGCCAAGGGATTCAGGTCGAATCCAACTATGTTCCTAGTAACGTATCTTAATGCAACACTTTTATCTAACCAATGTTCTTCAATGTATTCCTTTAATCTACTTATCGAAAGAACTAAAAAGGTTCCGCTTCCGCAAGCAGGATCAAGAAGTCTCAATTTAAGAGGAACTAAAGGATCACCTTCTCTCTCAGCTTTTTCGTTAAATTTTTTTACAGTCCATCCAACTTCGTCTAACACAAGTTCAGCAAGCCAATCAGGAGTATAATACTCGCCCAAATCGTGCCTAATTTTTTTGGGAACTAGATTTTGGTATAATCTTTTAAAGAGATCTTTAACTCTTTCGGGTTCGATCTCAACAGCACTTGGGTCATAATCTGAAAGCTTTTTTATTATATCTGCTATTTTTTTAGCTAATTGCTCATCCCACTCATCTAAATACCATGCAAAGTAATCCGCTTCTAAAAAATTTTTTATACCAAGCTTAGCAAATATCCCTCCTTCTTCAAGTTCTTTAAGTTCATCTCTAAGCCGCTGATGGCTTTGATAAAATGCATCCTCCAAAGCTCTCAAGTAAGACCATAGCTTTGGTGCTACATAAAGAGAAGCCACCTCAGCAGCGAGAAGTTTCATTATCAAAGCATAGTAAGTATGTAACGCAAAAAGAAGTTTCTCAACATTGACTTCTCCCTCGAATCCGTACTTTTTTTCTAATCCCCTTAGTTTTTCAGGCTTATAAGCACAAACTTGAGAGAAAACTCTTCGCCAATCCTCAAACAGTACCTTTGTACGAGGAGTAGTTCCAAGTAACTTGCTATATAATGTTTTGATAGCTTGTTTCGCAATTTCACTTTTCGGACCAAAGTCATTCAGAAGCTCTTCGGCACCTAAAGCTTTTCTCCTAAGACCTATAATAGCTTCTATAAGTCTAGCTGTCGTTGTTTGATTAACATCGAAAGGCCCCTTGCTTTCAAAACCTTCTATGGTTTTCCTGTATCTAACGAATCCTATTTTATAGCCATCTAGAACTATTCCAAAATACCTCGGAAATCTGGCCTCTATCTGTGCATGATCACGAATATATCGCTTAACCTGCTCAACAGCCTTTTCAAAACCTTTCTTAGATTTTAAAGTTCCAGGCTTCTCATACTCTATTATTACGTGACCATATAGTGCATCAACCCTCGCGCCAGAAACAAGGGTAACTTCGTATCTAGCTCTAGGTGGCCGCCAAGATCCCCAAGGTACTTGAAGCTTTTCCAAAACCTTAGACCTTAAAATATACTCAATGCCTTGCCTCAAATCCTCCTCAGTTATAGATTCGGAAGCAACCTTTCTAATCTCCTCGGCGACTTCGTTGGCATCAATGAGAAAAGTCCTCTCCTCCATTATGCTCGACCCCGTTGTAATACCACATATAGTAATTATCCTGCAAATAAATAACGCATTCACATTTAATAATTTTCCAAATGGTTCTAGAACATAAATCAACGAGAGCCTTATAATGTGAACAAACTATAAGAGGGAATTGCTTTGTCGTTTCATATCAAAATAGAAGGCCTTAAGGAGCTTGAAAAACAGCTACAAGAGCTGATGGAAGAAATAAGTCTATCCTCGATAGATTATTGGTGTAAGAAAATTGAAGCCGAAGCAAGGAGAATCTGCCCGCAAGAACGCGGAGAAAGTGTAGTACTAAAGGCTGTCCCTGCAGATTCAGGCAAATTTAATATTCGCTTTAGATGCTCTAAAGAAGCATCCCTGCATGAAAGAATCTATCAAAATAAATCTGAACTTGATGCCATCGACTACAAGAGCCACGTTTGAGGCGTTATTAAAAGAAATAGAAAAGAGTTGAAGCCTCAAGAAGGTAAGAAAAACCCAAATTCTCACGATGCATATAATCAGAAATTGGGGTTAAGTAACAAAAGGTGTAAAAACATTTGTAAAGAGTTCTTAGACTTAAATGTATAAATTGCGAGTATTGGAACCGTGCCTCATAAACAATTCTTGAGCAAGACACTTTTATCTTAAAGTTAGGTATACATTCCAATGTGTAATCCTTTGAAGCTTACTCCTTGTGAAAAGTGTAGGAAAATTACTGCTCGTGCAAACAAGCTTATTAGAATTGTTCCTAAGGGTTAATTGGCGTGCCTATCATCTTTTAGCTTTGACGGCGTAGTAGCCGAACCAGCAGACGCAAACGGCTAAAAGCGCTAAAGCCAACGGGTTTCCGAGGATAGGCTGGGCTGAGATTCCGCCGCCGCCAATGCCTATGCCTTGCGACTTGCTGACTACAACGCTTATTGAGGCTTGCGCCGAAATTTCCCGGCCGTCGCTTGTAACTGCGTAAATCGTGTATGGTATCATGAATGTTCCGTCCACGTCTTTAGGCGCATGGAAGACGGCTTGGATTTTGCCGGTTCCTATAATGTCTGTTCCTCGGCTGAATGTTTTAGGCAGTAGC
>CAYYZD010000121.1:0-5115 GCA_964476035.1 uncultured archaeon | reverse complement strand
AAGAACTACTAGACCAAAACATACACCCAACAATAATAGTAGAAGGATACAAAAAGGCAGCAGATGAAGCCTGTAAAATTCTTGACGAAATTGCACTAACCACAACACCCGACAACTACGACACACTTGTAAAAATTGGAAAAACAGCGTTAAACAGTAAAGCAGTTGCTGGCGCAAAAGACCTCTTCTCCAAAATAGCAGTGGACGCAATAAAACAAATTGTAGAAGAAAGAGATGGAAAACTGTTTGCAGACATAGAACTTGTAGGCATATTAAAGAAACAGGGAAAAAGCCTACTCGAAACGGAACTTGTCTCTGGAATCGTTATAGATAAGGAAGTTGTTCACCCCGGTATGCCAAAGCGCGTAACAAATGCAAAAATCGCCCTTGTAAATGCTCCACTAGAAATAGAGAAAACAGAGTTTGATGCAGAAATCAGAATTACAGACCCCACCCAAATGAAAGCTTTCCTTGAAGAAGAGCAGCGCATGCTCAGAGAAATGGTTGAAAAAATCAAAGCAAGCGGTGCCAATGTCTTGTTCTGTCAGAAGGGTATTGATGATGTTGCTCAGCACTTCTTGGCGAAAGCAGGAATACTAGCTGTGAGAAGAGTCAAAAAGAGCGACATGGAAAAACTAGCAAAAGCAACAGGAGGAAAAATAGTCACAAGCATCGACGACCTAACACCAGAACACCTAGGAGAAGCAGGACTAGTAGAAGAAGTTAAAATCGGCGAAGATAAGATAGTCTATGTAAGAGATTGTAAGAATCCGAAAGCAGTAAGCATCGTGATTAGAGGTGGAAGTGAACACGTTGTCGACGAAGCAGAAAGGGCACTACACGACGCACTATGCGTAGTTCGGGACGTTATTGAAGATGGAAAATATGTTGCTGGCGGTGGTGCACCAGAAATAGAAGTTGCAAAAAGACTTAGAGAATATGCACAGCAAATCGGTGGAAGAGAACAACTTGCTATCGAAGCTTTTGCAGATGCCATCGAAATAGTTCCAAAAACATTAGCAGAAAACGCAGGACACGATCCACTAGACATAATAGTACAACTTAGAGAAAGGCACGCTAAACCTGACGGAGTATGGTACGGTGTTGACGTATTCGAAGGAAAAGTTGCAGACATGCTTGAACGCGGAGTTCTAGAACCACTAAGAGTTAAGAAACAAGCCATTAGATCAGCGAGCGAGGCAGCCCATATGATCCTAAGAATTGATGATATCATTGCATCAAAGCCAACAGAACCATCAAAGGGCAAAGGCGGCCCAGAAGGCATGCCAGAATACTAAACTAATAATATAATACACCATAACACCTTTTTCTGTAAATTTTATTCTTTGGTATTGGAGGTAAATATATGCGAAGAGGCTTTTTTATCGGTCGTTTTCAACCCTTTCACAAAGGACACCTATATGTTGTTAAACTTGCATTAAAGGAGGTTGACGAACTAATTATTGGCATAGGAAGCACTCAACTTAACTACGAGGTAAACAACCCATTTACATGCGGCGAACGGCTCCAGATGATTAGAGAAGCGTTGCGAGAGGAAAATATATCTCCCGACAAATACTGGCTTATACCTATTCCAGACATACATAACAATTACGTCTGGGTTTCTCACGTAGAATCCTTGTGTCCACCTTTTCATGTAGTCTACGGCGGAAATAAACATACACTCAAACTTTTCGAAGATGCTGGCTATGAAGTCAAAGAAGTTGAAATTTACGGTTCAGGAGAATACTCAGGAACTGAGATAAGAAAGAAAATGTTAAATAAAGAACCCTGGGAGACCTACGTTCCGCTCGCGGTAGCAAATTTCATTAAAAAGATTAAGGGCGTTGAGCGACTATTAACTATAGCAGAATCAAAGTAAAGAATATCTCTCAATGTCCACATACTTTCCTCCAACATTTGCCTTTAACTTAAAACAGCTAACATGAAACTTTCCAAAAAAGTAATCTTCATAATTCCTGATAAACCTCTTTAACCCTTCAACATCAACTATTTTTCTAACACGAGCAATTGTGACATGTGGTATTTCTTCTGCATGTCGATCCAAAGTAACTGCATGCACTTTCTCCATTAAACCGTGAACTTCTACACTTTCAACGCCCACCCATAAAATCCTAATAGGTAATTTAGCTGAGGGAAAATGCTTAACACCTCTGAGCATGATCTCAAACGAATTCATGTGAATTTTCCGCAGTTTCGCTCTCATTTCATTAATAGTTTTCCATTGAAGCTTGCCCAGAAAATTAAGTGTTATATGTAATCTTTCGTTAGGTTGAATTTCTGCAAATCCTTTGTCTATTAATTCCCTCTGAAAGCTGCGAATTCTATTAACTATTTCTTCATCATCTATGTCTATTGCAATAAAAAAGGAACGAACAGCCTTTATCATCATGCTAGACTTCCATATAAGCTTTACTTACTTCAGTTAAATTATTCTTAATGTAAAGATGATTTTAGTCAAATTTAAATATATAAGTGACCTCAGATGAAAATAGGTGTATGACAAATAGATCATAGTATATTGAAAAGGTTTATAAGGGATAAAGTGAGAGTGAATACGAAAAGTTTAAAAATGTAATGCGCAGTACAAGTGTTTCGCCTTGTTCACTCATAGTGACTTGGGGGGTGACTAGTTCTCAGATAGTTGCCAAGGGGTAGTCAGCGTCACCCCTCACAAATGAACTCAAAATAATGTTTAGAGCTAAAATTCATCGTTACTGATCTAATGTAGAGATCTTTCAATGGAGAGGTGGGCTTCAACTAACCTTGAAACTAAAATATTATAATAATATATTATGGGGGAAATAAAATTGACAGAAGATGTAGTAAATAAGAAGGAAGGAGTTATGGTTTGTCCGGAATGTGGTAGTACAACTATACTTTTTGATCCAGCTAGGGGAGAGCATGTTTGTGCATCTTGTGGATTAGTCATTTCTGAGCATGTTGTAGATACGGGACCTGAATGGAGAGCTTTTACCCACGAGGAATTAGAGAAGAGGAGCCGAACTGGGGCTCCTACAAGTTATAGATTTGCTGATAAAGGTTTAAGTACAACTATTAGTTGGTCTGATCGTGACGCTCACGGTAGAAAACTTTCTCCCTCAAGAAGAGCCCAAATATATAGACTTAGGAGATGGAACATTAGAACAACAGTTAGAAGAAGTCTCGCAGACGGGCTTATCGAATTAAGTAGAATAGCAAGTCAAATGGGAATTCCAAACGACGTAAGTGAAACGGCAGCTCTACTCTACAGAAAAGCTGTAGAAAAACGGTTAACAAGAGGGCATCCTGTAAGTGCAATGGCTGCAGCAGCCGTCTACCTAGCATGTAGAATACACAAAATACCAAGACCATTAGACGAGGTAGTAGCTCAAGCAAAATCCGATAGAAAAGACGTATCAAAATGTGTACGAGTTTTAATAAGAAGATTAAAACAAGAGTTCCCAAGACCCACAGCAATAAACTTCATACCAAGATTTGCAGCTGAACTAGGCCTATCAACAAGAACCCAGCGAAGAGCAATAGAAATCATGAAGAAAGCTCAAGATTCAGGAATAACAGCCGGGAAAGATCCATCAGGTCTGGCCGCTGCAACAATTTACATTGCCAGCATACTTGAAGGAGAAAGAAGAACACAAAGACAAATAGCAGAAGTAGCTCACGTAACAGAAGTAACCGTTCGAAACAGATACAAAGAACTCTGCAAAAAACTTGGAATAAAAATCAAGGTCTAAAATGCTCTCCCCTTTTATTTTTTCACTAATTTTGATACGTAGTTTTACTCTATGTTTGCATGTCCAAAACGCATGTCTTCTTCTTTTATACCAATATATGTTGCAAGACCAGCAAAAATGCCGTCAAGAAAAGCAGCCACCGAAACCTCAAACTCTGTACCATCCGGGGCAAACGGGCTTCTCCAACCTTTCCACTGCCTAATATCCCAATCATATATATTGTCATGATCTTTTCTTCCAGGTATCTTTATTTTTATATCTGAAATTTCCCAAAGAGCGTTTTCAAACGATGTTATACCAATTATCATGCTTCCCATTTCCTTAGCTATTCTTGCAATACTATATGCAGCGCCACTACCACTTGCAGTGAATGTAATTTGCCCTTTACGCACAGGTCTATTCAGAGGCTCAAAATCTATAATACTTGTAACGAAAGCATGAGGAATCTGATCTAATCTCATCTTGAAAGGCCCAACAGCCATATTAAATGTTTTACCACGAGCACAGAAATGAACAGTTTGCTGACTATAATATTTTAAAAGAAAATTAGCAAGTAAAGCAGTTATCTCATCTTCATCACTATAAGCAACACTTAGATTTTTCTCAGCTCGATCCAAAAGTTCAAGAGCAGTCTCTTTAGATATTTTGAAACTTTTTTCGACATCCTCATTGTTTAAAATACATTCCATTAAACCTCTACAAATAGCCTCGGAAAAAATTAGCTGTGTATATTCTGAAGTTGTGCCAAGCGGAGTAAATGGTTTTTCATCCTCTTTATATTTTGACAGAAGTTCCTCACGTTTACAATCAGGTTTTAAATATATCACTGGGAAACTTGCCAACTTAGCTAATGGGGAATCCAAGGAACCAGTTATTACGATAATTTCACATCCAATTTCCCTCCCAAACTTAGCTTTCTTTAAAACTTTCCCAGTTCTCCCAGAAGTACTGAAACAAATTATAATATCGCCCCTTTCTAAGACGGCGTTTGGATCGTAAACAATATATTGCTCTAAAGTTGGATAAACGGCATTAAGATTTAACTGTGTCAGTCTGTCGGCAAAGGTCCTAGCGCCCAGAAGAAGACTCCTACCTCTAGCCGCAAAATGAATTCTTTTATCCTTAAAATTGGATATATGCTCCAGAAACTTAATTATAGCGTCTCTCTGTTTGTTAAAGAGGAAATTAATATTTTCCTTAGCCTGTTCGATAAGATACAAGGAAGTATTTTTTGAAACATGTAAAGATCTCTCAACATCGTTTTCCCTGATCGGAACATAAACTCTTAACATGACGTTCCCTCGGATAGACAATATCCATAAATATCTAATACAATGTCTATTTGAGGTTTTCCTACCCG
>CAYYZD010000120.1:0-5120 GCA_964476035.1 uncultured archaeon | reverse complement strand
AAAATGCCAACAGCGCCGGGGTGGCAGAGCGGCTAATGCGCCGGCCTCGAGATCAGCTAGGCGACTAGAAGGGGTCCAGACAAGCAAGCCGGTGGGCCAGGCGGCCCGCAGGGGTTCAAGTCCCCTCCCCGGCGCCAATTCACCTGTAAATCTTCTAATATTTCGTTATCGGGAATTAAAATAAATTTCAGATAAAAAATAGGGATTTTTAGAAATTTTTATGTCCCCCATATTATGCCGTAGTTGTTGTTGATGCTGTCGCATATGTTTTTGGCTGCTTCATAGTTTCCTTCAGGGTTCATTAGTTGTGCTTCGCAGTATAGTATTGCTTCTCCTATTGTTTGTAGTCCGTTAATGGCGTCTTGGGTGTATTGCCAGTAGATGTATGCTGTGTCTTGGCTGAGTTGGGTGTTCCAGAAGAAGGCGTTATGTGCTAGGTTAAGCCAAACTGCTAGTAATTGTTGTTCAGCTCTCATTTTCATGCTGTTGGGGCCTCTTGGGGTTCTTAGTATATTATATGCGTTTTCGAGTATTTCCAAGTTAGTAATTGTTCCGTCGCCGTTGTTGTCCTTTACTATCATGTCTTTGAAGTAGTCTGAATTGTCATTCACGTATTTTAGATACGTTAGTATTGTTTCTTCGTCTATTTTCGCCCTTCCTATTCCCCTTATTTTTATGCCGCTATTCTTAAGTTCGGTAAAGTACCAAACGTTAATTTGATGTTTCCAAAAACCTACGCTTCTCAAATCCCCATAGACTTCACTGGACTCCCATAAGGCTATAGCCGTTTTAGGAGAGTTCATAGTTATTGGGTCGCTAATAAGATCCATGCCTGATGCATCTCCGCTCCATCCTATAAATCCGTAAGCAACTGAGTCCACGTATTCTAAGCCTACCGTCAAAATTGCATAGGCAGTTTCTCCTTCATCGTACCATCCCTCACCGCCCGGCGTATCATATTGCGAAACTACCGTTAAATAATATTGTTTAACGTAGTGGGCGGTGGCAACATGGTCAGCATCCATGTGAACTGTTATCAGGTTTCCCTCGACCGGTGTCCCGTCAATATCCCAATAATCAAATCTGTACCGGACACCATCATCCACAGGGACGAACATAGGCGCCGTCAACTCAACATCGGTACACTTATCATAGGTGCCAGAGCCTAAAATCTCCACAATGCCTTCAGGATCGGTCTTCACAGTAAGGCTATATTTTACTTGAGGTGGGACATAGACAACTTCGCCAGCGACTATTTCGATAAATTGATACGTTCCGTCCTTAAAGACAAATTTGTACATTCCGGGCAACAGTTCCATTGATGGATGTGTAAAAGTTACCCATGTTCCACCTAAAGATGCCCTTTCGATGCTTCCATCTGTGCAATATATTTGGCCAGTCTGGAATATTACTGTTGGATTTAAGCCTACATCTTGCGAAATTTGATTTGATGTATAAATGTAAGTCATTTCAAATTTGTACGTACACGGCAGAAGTTCCTTGCTTACTTGTCCGTTTTCGTCTGTTGTTCCAAAGCTGAGCCACGATCCCCTTGCATACTTTACGTAGCCTTCTGATAACCCGTTTCCTTCGTGATCTACAAGTTTAACTGTAACCTTAACCGTTTGGAATATTATTGTTGGGGTTACGCCTATATCTACCGTTTTGCTTATGCTTCCTCCGGCGTAGGTCATACGAAATGTGTAGGATCCGTTTCTCAAGAGTTCGCCGCTTACTGAACCATCAGGCCCAGTCGTGCCGAAATCACGCCACGTACCAGCTGAATATGCTACCCGCCCACCTTCCAGCCCATTTCCTTCGCTGTCTATTAGTTTGACTGTTGTGTAAACTGTTTGGAATACAAATGTGGGATCGGTTTGTATGTTCTGGGTTTTTGTTTCGCTTTTCCCATTATAAGTTATTTTGACCTTTAGGTAGGTAGTTGTGCTTGGGAATGTTTTTGTGATTGAGCCGTCTGGTCCTGTTGTACCCCAATAGTTCCATTTTCCTCCGTAGGCGTCCCATACTTCTCCTCCTGAAATTCCGCTACCTTTACTGTCTAAAAGCTGCACTGTGACAGTAATGCTTGAATTTTCCGCTCTAACTTGACAAACGCTGATGCTTATCGCAAATAAGGCCACTGCAAATGCCAAAACTAGAAGGTTTTTTCTCATTTTCTCCCCCTACTTTTTTAACTGTAGGTGAAACAGTCAATGGTAGTTGGGATATGGGAAATATATTAAGGTTTATGGAAAATGTTTACAGAAGAATCTTATAGAAAAATGGCACTTTAGCCTTGTTTACAAATATTCAGAGTTCCAAAGAAAAATGGGGAATTTGAGATTTTTAAGTGACACGAATTGGTCATTTGCTACGGGATATTGGCGACTTCTCCGGCCGTCACAGTGACTTCTTGGCTAGAACCATCCTCGAATACAAATTTGTACGTTCCTGGAAGCAGTTCCATGTCCTGGGTAAAAGTAACCCAAGTCCCACCTATTGAAGCCTTTACAGGCTTCGGTCTTTCACCAGTCCAATGAACCATTCCAGTCTGAAATACAACAGTTGTACTGATGTCCTGCCATTTAGTTTGTGAAGAGTGGTTGTAAACCATTTTGAATTTGTATGTTCCTGGAAACATTTCAAGCTTAAGTTCACCATTAGAATCAGTATATCCATGGAACTGCCAGTAGCCTCCACCCTGCCAAACTTCGGCACCTTCTATTCCATTTCCGGCATGGTCGATAAGCTTAATGGTAGCCTGCACTGTTTGGAACGTGTATATAGAGTTTGTTGGCTGATATTGAATCTTTTCTTGAGAGCCTTGGTTATAAGTCATGTGAACCTTAACGTTTTTGAAGGTTCCATCCAGGGCCTTGATTATAATGCCGTTCGAGTCTGTTGTTCCAAGATAGTACCATGTTCCGCCAGGAGCGTACTTAGCCACACCACCAGCGATGCCCTTCCCTGCATGGTCAAGTAGTCTTGCGATTATGATGCTTTTGGTTACAGAATCTCCACTTATTGGGAGGTCTAATCTATAACCGTCAAAGTAGAATCTGTATGTTCCTGGCAGTAGCTCCATTGTAGGCTTGGTGAAGGTGTACCATCTGCCTGAAGCATACCTTATGTTGCCGCTAAACCATAGGGTGACAGTTGTTGTCTGGAATACAACTGTATGCTCATTTGTGCCGCCGAGAGATATACTGTATCCGCTGTACGTTACACTTTTGCCCATGTACGACATTCTAAACTTGTATGTTCCTGGCAGTAGTTCAACTGCTGCGGTATTGCCGTCGCTTCCGGTAGTTCCCATGCTTATCCATCTTCCTTGAGCATAGCATGCCAATCCGCCTTTAATGCCGTTGCCTAGATGATCTTGAAGCCTTGCCTTAACAGCCACTGTCTGAAAGACTACTGGTGAGCTTATATCCTGCCACTTTATCTGAGAGCCATAATTGTAAACCATTTTGAATTTGTATGTTCCTGGAAACATTTCAAGCTTAAGTTCACCATTAGAATCAGTATATCCATGGAACTGCCAGTAGCCTCCACCCTGCCAGACAGCTCCGCCCGGCAAACCGTTACCAGCATGATCTATCAGCTTTATGACTGCTTGCACCGTCCGGAATGTGTAGATTGAGTTTGTTGGCTGATACTGAGTTTTCTGTTGTGACCCTTGGTTGTAGGTCATGCGAACCTTCACATAACCAAACTTTCCATCAAACGCTTTGCATATGACGCCGTTCGAGTCTGTGGTTCCAAGATAAAGCCAGCTGCCTCCAGGCGCATACTTGGCTACTCCGCCTTCAATGCCTTTTCCAACATGATCCAGCAACTCAGCAATAATGATGCTTTTCTCTACAGAACACCCACTTATATCAAGACTTAACTTGTACCTGTCTTTGCCAGCAAATCTGAATGTGAATGTGCCAGGCAGCATTTCCATGGTAGGCTTCGTAAATGTGAACCACGTGCCGGTACTAATCTTTCCAAGATATTCGATTTTCCCGCTGAACCACAAGGTAACGCTCGTCGTTGTAAATGTTACAACCGGATTACTAGCTACATCCTGTTGCTTCTCAGCCTTTGTTTGCTTATACTGGGCTTGGAACCAGTATTTGCCAGGGAAAAGTTCTCGGCTGACTTTTCCGTCGTCTCCAGTCCAGCCGAACGTAAACCACGTACCAGGACTGATAGAGCCCCTGTACATTATCTTGCCGCCGCTTAAACCTATTCCAGTACATGTTTTGAGTTCAACCGTTATCTTACTAGTCTGAAACTCTACAGTTACTGGCTCATCATTAACATATTGACTTGTCGTAGCCATCGTATATGCATATTCTGCCCTAAAGGCATACTCATATCCTGAAGTCAAATCTTTGGAGACTTTTCCGTCGTCTCCAGTCCAGCCGAACGTAAACCACGTACCAGGACTGATAGGCCCACCTTTGTATAGGATCTTAACATTCTGAAGCGGATTACCTTGACTATCCTTAACTACTATAGTTACGGTTGTGCTATCCGCATTGACAGGCCCCGCAAGCAACAACAGCGTCAATACAAATGCAAAGCATATAAGCCCAGCAATCAACAACTTTTTGTTCATTAACATTTCTCCCTTCCTCCTTACTACTATCAAATATAATCATCGCTTGTTCGGCTCATCTCAGTTATATAAGCCGTTTAACTTTTAACTATTATGAAATATTTTTCTACTATAAATACTATCAATACAACCAAGAAATAATTTACTGGTAAATTGGTGCTGAAATCCCCTCCCCGGCGCCAATTTATCATTTTTTAGGCTTTCACTTTTATTAAATAGATTATTGTTCCTATCAAGCTGATTATGGTTGCTACTTCAAATGTTGTAATGTAAGCTTGAGCTTGAGGAACCCCCTTTGAGATTAGATAGTCGGCTATTGGGCCTCCGATAGCTGTGCCGGCTATTCCAAATGATATATTGTTAATCGCGTTATATTGACCGAAAAGTTTTCCCCGATGCTCTGCTGGAATAAGCTCTGAGGCTACGAGATAGCCTACAACATTCATTAATGCCATCGAAACTCCGCTTAGGCTGTTGAATATTATCATTTGCTGAACATTCCTTGCGGCAA
>CAYYZD010000119.1:1738-5124 GCA_964476035.1 uncultured archaeon | reverse complement strand
AATCGACTTTAACATTTCTTCGATTTCCTTTCTACTTTTTTTGCCTGATAGAGCATCTAGCGTTGATAAAAGAAGAGAATCTATCTCTTGTGCCTGTTCTCTTCTTTTCTTGTCTGAAACAAATCTTTGTATCTCTTCCATATTAACGGGGGTTTTCGCAATCTCTATAGTTCCCTCTCTGATAGCATAATCCAAGCAGTTTTCACCAATAGGTGTTCTAACAATGACGGTAGTTTTTCCTTTCTCCGAACCTAAGTTACCAACAGATAAATCGGCCCATTCCGATGCAAAATCGGTGCAACGAGCACAACCGTCCCTCATATATTTTCGAACATCCGATAGCGGAATGGTCTTTTCTGATCCGTCGTACAATATAATTCTTAGCAAAGCGTTTCTAAAATCCACGGTTATTGTATTAATATCACAAGGCTTAATATTAAACCTATTAACTATTTCATTGGTTACTAACTGATGGGAATAGATACCATCACAGAATAATCCAATAACTAAACGTATTCGATCTCTATAAATTTCAAGTTTTTTGTTTGTAGATGAAAGCACGGTTTTAACTGCTTGAGCAACACATGGCGGCCCAACAATTGCTATTTTTCTTAATTCTTTTTCGTAGATTGCTTCATTTAGGGCTGTGAGAACCGGAAACCATAAATATTGATAACCTGCACTTTTTAGTATTTCATTTTCGCTTGTCGCAACTTTAGGTAACGGTTTAAAAGAAGTTCCCTCTACGTCCCATACAATTGCTCCATCAATGAATCCACATCTAAGTGCTGAAACTAAAAGCGCATCGATAACGTTACCATTCGGCAACTTTGAGATAACAGAGACTGCACGAATTACAGGTCCATCTTTCCATTCTTTCAATCTTGGGCAACTTTCTTCGCACGGCTTTTCGCAGAAGAAACATGTATCTATCACTACATGCGATAGACCAATAGTTCTCTCTTTGGTCTCTAGTATTGGGTGATCTTCTTCCTCAGGGAACTGTAAAATATTCTTTGCACACGCTGAAACACACATTCCACACCCACTACATCTGTTTACAGTCCAAACATTTTTTCTAAGCTCCTCAACCACAATTCTCACCTCTAAACTTTACTTAAAAAACTTAGCAAGTTATCTGCAGGTATTTTATTAAGATCCAATCCCAACTCCTCAGGCGTAAATCCCATAGCAAGTCCAAGTAGTTGGGGATAAAGAAGTACAGGTATGTTGTACTGTTTTCCAGCAATCCTACTTATCTCGGGTTGTAAGGCATCAAGTTGAATTTGGCAGAATGGACAAACAGTTACAATGCAGTCGGCTCCAGATTCTTTTGCACTCTCTATTTTCGCTCTAGCCATTGACAAACTTATTTTTTCATCTATTGCAAGTATCGGTGCTCCACAACACCAAAGCTTCAACGGCCAATAAATACTTTCTGCTCCAGTAATTTCTACGAGTTTGTCAAGAACAGCTGGGTTCTCTGGATTGTCAAATTTGAGGATATCAGATGGCCGTAAAAGATGACATCCATAGTGAACAGCGACTTTTAAGCCTTTAAAACGTTTTTTAATAAATTTCTTGATGTTATCGATTCCAAAATCTTCAGCTAACACCTTAATGAAGTGTTTAACCTCAATTGACCCCTTAAACTCTCGTTTCACATTCTTAAGTATTTGATTTATCTTGGAAGCTAATTGCGGGTTTTCTTTAAGTTTTTTGTTGGCTTTTTCCAATATTTCTGAACATCCAGTACATAATGCCATGATGTCTAGACCCGAGTCTTCAGCTATGCTTATGTTCCAAGCTGCTATTGCAAGAGCAGAAGTTTCATCAATCGACCACAACGCTGGACTACCACAACATCCAGCCCCCTTTAGATCAACAAGCTCGATCCCAAGGGTTTCAGCTACTTTTCTTGCAGAAATTTCATAGTTATTCAGTCTGACCGGTATTGTACACCCTAAAAACAATGCATACTTCATGTTTCAATCCTCCTTATACCTATACGTTTATCTAAGCCTGTTGTTTCTGCTATTTTCCTTATTTCGTCAACGTTAACTTCAGGTACTGGAGGAAGCCCTAAATCGGCTCTTATCTCGTTTTCAAAATCCGTTATTTCATAGATTCTCCCATTATTGATAACAAGGTTCACGAGTTTCTTAAGTGCTGGATATATGTACCCCTCCTCGGCTGCAATATTCTTTAACATAATTAAAACCTCTGTAGGTTTAACATCCTGTGGGCATCTTTCATAGCACATGTAGCACTCCGCGCATAACCAAATTTCTCTACTTCTAATCACAGATTCTAATCCTAACAAAGCCATTTTAATAACTTGGTGAGGTTTGAGGAATTCAGCGACAGGGCAGCTGGAAGTACATATGCCGCACTGTACACACCAGAGAGCATTAACTCCTAACTCCGTTTTTGCAATCTTGGATTTAAGGTCATAATTCACTTCCGTAGATTTGGAGGGAATTGTAATTTTACTCATAAAATCAAACCTCCCTTCTTAACGGATTTATTCCAAGTTCTTCTATTTGGTGCGTGAACTCCTCAATAATCTTAGCTAATCTTAATCCTTCCCCTGCTGAAGCCCATTCAAGTCTAACTCTCTCTGGCTCCAAACCAACATTTTTTAGCCACTCTTTTACTCGTGATATGCGTTCTTCGGCCCTCAGGTTGCCTGAAATATAATGACAATCACTTGGATGACAGCCAACAATTAACACACCATCGGCTCCTAGTAGAAAAGCATATAAAATATGAAGGGGATCTACTCTAGCACTACACATTACTCGAATAATTTCAACGGCTGGAGGATATTCGTAGCGGCTTACACCTGCCATATCCGCTGCAGCATAACCGCACCAATTACAGAGGAAAGCTATGATTTTCACTTGATCTCTTGGCAATGGTTTTTCAAACGCCGCTCTGAGCATGTTTAAAATTTGATCAGTTCTAAAGTGATGCATCGTTATGGCTCTTGCTGGGCATTCAACTGAGCATGAGCCACAGCCTTTACATAATAGTGGATCAACTTTAGCCACTAACTGTTCATTTGAAGTAATTTCTAGTTTAATTGCGCCAAATTCGCAAACGTTTACACATCGTCCACAGCCTGTACAAAGTTCTGGGTTAACATCAGCTATGATAGCCTCGGTAACCACTTTTCCTCGCATTAGTGTAGTAAGAGCTCTCGAAGCAGCAGCTAACGCTTGGGAAACACTTTCATCTAATCTTTGCGGACCATATGCCAACCCGCAGAGAAAAATACCATCGGTAGCAAAATCTACAGGTCTAAGTTTTGGATGAGCTTCTAAGAAAAATCCATAATTATTAAGAGGGACTTTAAGTTTAGATGCAAGTTCACGGTTTTCTTC
>CAYYZD010000119.1:0-1638 GCA_964476035.1 uncultured archaeon | reverse complement strand
TGCTTCCATTAAAGTTCTTTCGCAACAAACAGCAGAGCAGTACGTTCGATCAAGATTTTCCCTACTACCAGCACATAAGATAAACACTATGGTTTCTTCATTTTTCACCTTGTCCTCTATCTGCTGAAATTCAGTTAGGGTATAGATGTTACTGAATTTTCCGTAGCCATACAAACCCTTTGGTTTAAACTCTTCGGCGCCGGTTGCAACAATAACTGTTCCAACTTTAATTTCTTTATTAGCTCCATTTTGATTTAATTTAACACTGAAATTTCCTATCGAGCCTTTAATATCTTCTATTTTAGTGGAAGAAAGAACTTCGATGTTTTCATGTTTTTTTATGGAGCTAATTAAATCAGAGATCCATTTAACACCTTCATTGTATCCGTAGAGATATAGATCATATCCCATTTTCTCTCCGCTTTCGACAAGATATGTTTTAAATCCGCTGTCAGCGATATTTTTCGCGGCTATAAGACCACTAACTGTTCCGCCAATAACAAGAGCAGCAGGAGTAGCTTCTACTTCCATTCGCTCTAATGGTTCTAAGAGCCTTGCTTTCGCCACAGCCATTCTAACAAGTTCTTTTGCTTTCTCGGTTGCCTTTTCAGGGTGATTTTTATGAACCCAAGCAACCTGTTCCCTGATGTTAACCATTTCAAATAAGTATGGATTTAGTCCAGCTTCTTCACATACGGTGCGAAACAACGGTTCATGAGTTCTTGGAGTACATGAAGCCACCACAACCCTGTTAAGGTTGTACTTTTTAATAGCTTCTTTAATTCTTTCTGTCCCATCCTTAGAACATGCGAACATTAAATCTTCAGCATGAACAACATTATCAAGATTCTTCGCTTCCTCCACGACTGCCTTAACGTCTACAACAGCAGCTATATTAAGACCGCAGTGACACACAAAAACCCCTATTCTCGGCTCTTGATCCAACGGTCTTTCATCTTTCACAGGCTTTTTCTCACTTGAAATGTTTTTTTGCCTGTTTACACGTTTTACTCTGCTTGCTGCCTGAGCTGCAGCAGCTAGTGCTTGCATTACACTATGAGAAATATCTTTGGGATTTTGACATGCACCACATACATATATGCCGGGGACATTAGTATTGACTGGTACACTACCAGTAGACTTAAAGAAGCCAAACTCGTTTAGTTCTACTCCGAAAATTTCAGCTAATTTGGATGTATCCTCCCTTGGTACTACTGCAGGACAAAGCACTACTAAATCCACGTCTACGGATTTAATTTCTCCGCTGGGAAGATCAGCATACCTTATTAATAATTTCTTACTTTTTTCATCCCATAAAACTTCGCTTGGTAAACCCTTTATGTATTTAATTCCATATTCTTCAACAGCTCTTCTTAGCAAGTCTTCGTGACCTTTACCAGATGCATTTAGATCATTGTAGAAAACCATTACATCTATATTTGGATCGTGTTCTTTTGTAACTATAGCCTGTTTTGCCGCGTACATGCAGCAAATCTGCGAGCAATAGTCTTTTATCTTTTTGTTCCTGGATCCGACGCACTGAATAATTGCGATTCTTCTTGGATGTTTTTTATCTGAAGGTCTGACGATCTCTCCACCTGTAGGTCCAGCAGCATTCATAAGGCGTTCATATTGTAA
>CAYYZD010000118.1:0-5176 GCA_964476035.1 uncultured archaeon | reverse complement strand
CAATGTGTCTCCCTATTATTGAAGTCTAATATAAATTTGAGATTTATTTAAAATTATATAATTGCATAGATGTAGCTTCCCCTCAACGCTATCCATTTTTAGAATGGTTTAACAAATTTTATAGCCAAGTAATAAATGTTGCATAAAAACAAGGGTTTTTATGGTGTTATTCACAACTACGGAGGTTCCTACCAAAAACTATATATATTTTGGAATTCTGCCAACTGTTGCTGGTGAGAGGAATGGACAATGAGAAGAAGAAAATTTGCGTAGATCCAGATTTTTTTGATTTGGAAATATATGCGATTTATTATGCAATTTATGACCTCATTGGAGAGGATACATGGAAGGTTGTTTGGAAAGTTGGCGAAATAGTTTATGAGGAGATAAAGGATAAAATTGGGGCTACGGATGTGAAGGATCCCTTTGAGGCTCTTAGGAAATTGGCAGAGTGGTTGAAGAAAGTGGGTTATATAGAAGATATCGAAGTACGTAAGGTTGCGGAGGACGAAGTAGAGTATGTTATGCTTAATCCAATAATTACTCCTGGAGCGAAAAAACTAATCAAGGAAGGCCGTGTACCAGCCCATATTTCGACAGCCTTGATGTTTGCTGCACTCAAGCAATTTAATATGAAAGCAGAAATGATAGGCGAACCTAAATTCTTACCAGACGGACGAGCCATAGAGAAATGGAAGCTTTTCAAAAGTAATACTTAATAGTGATAAAAGTCCACGGAGAAAAATATGTCCCTAAACAAATATGTCTAGGGGGTCAAGTTTCATGTAGATGAGATGTTTAGACCTGGTAGTCTTCAACAATCGTTGAAAAAGATATAATAGTGAGAAATGTTCTTGGACGGGCTTACTCCAGGTCCTTGTATTCCATAATAATTATTGTTATGATCAGCGGGATTATGATAAATCCTAGTACAGCTGCTAGGCATAAGTTTGGGTTCATGGTTACTAAATATTCTATTGGGGATTTTTCTCCGAATACTATGTGTCCTAGATAGTAGCTTGCATCATTGGTTATGTCTAAATACGATAATTTTTGAGATATAACTTCACCAAGTGTCCCAGGTATCAACTGGCTAATTAATGAAACAGCGATTCCATATCCTAAACTGTATGCAAGTACTCCGAAAACGGCGAAAAGAGTTCTTTTTGTAAAGGAGGACAGTAGAACTGTGAAGTTGCATATTGCCATTATAAACATCCACGTAACTCCGATGTACTTGAAGATCAACCATCCAACTTTTGAAAGCATTTTTAATGCCGTGAAAGAGAAGCTAAAAAAGCTAAAAGATACTATGAGTACAAGAGTAAGATAAACAGCAGATGCGGTTAGAAAACTTATAATGGCGAAAGCTAGGATTTTAGGGAGAAATAACCAACTTCTAAGCACTGGTTTTGTTGCAAATAAATCAAATGTTCCTGTACTTCTTTCGCCTGCGATAAATTCGCTAGCAAATATCGCTGTAACTATGAGTATTGGGAAACCAAGCCAGTAGCCTATAATCATAAAGTAAAGAGATTTTACAGTTTCTTCAAATTCTTTTAAAAAAACGTCTGTAAGATCTCTTCCTTTATATACGATACTCATTAGCTCTATGTTTTGACTGGATGCTGGAAGCCAAAACAGCAAAGATATTTCCGTTAGTATGATTACTGGAAGTACCATTAAGATTATGAAAACTAGGAATCTTTTGTTTTTAGACATCAATCTAAGCTCTTCTTTTAAAAGTCTTCCAAGCTTTACTAATTCGGATGAAATTTCCCCGCCTTTAATTTTTTGCCTGTAAAACTCTAAAATTTTCAATCATTTTTCCTCCTCGACAGTTAGTCTTGTAAAAAGTTCTTCTAAGGTTTCGCCTTTATGAGAAAAATAAGAGAGCCTCAAGTTTTTCTTTAAAATTATATTTAATGCTTCTTTTTCAAATTTTTCAGGATCGGTGGTTTTTATGGTGATTATTTTCCCAGATGCTTTGAGTTCTTGAATAAAGTTTTTATTTTTGAGTTCATTAATTAATATCTCTGGTTTATTGACCTCTAGGTGGTATATTGTTTTAATTTTGGATAGTTCCTCAAGGCTGCCTGAAGCGATAGTTACGCCTCTGTTAATTATAGCGACGTGATCGGCGACTTTTTCAACTTCAGCCAAGATATGTGTCGATAATAATACGGTTTTGCCTTGTCTGTCAACAAGTTCTCTTATTTTCTTTAAAATTTCTACTCTGCCAGTTACATCTAGGTTTGTAGTCGGCTCGTCGAGGATTAAAATGTCAGGATCGGTGACTAAGGCTTGAGTTATGCCTACACGTTGTTTCATACCGGCAGATAAACTTCCAAACTTTTCGTATTCCCATCCACTTAGCCCCATCCATTCTAAGAGTTCTAAGCCGCGTTCTTCTGCGTCCTTCCTACTCATACCGTAGAGAATACCAACGTAGGTAAGCATATCGAGAACCGCCCATTTCTCGTTAAAGGTAAATTTTTCGGGAAGATAGCCTATATGTTTTTTAGCGCCTAAGCTACCTGCAGGGTAGCCCATAACGAAAATTTTGCCACTATTTGGCTTTATTAGTCCTAAAATCATCTTTATAGTAGTGGTTTTCCCGGCGCCATTAGGTCCAAGTAGCCCAAAGCACGATTTAGATGGAATTTTAAATGAAACATCTCTAACAGCGGGAAACTCACCATAGTATTTGGAAACATGACTAACCTCGATAACGGTATTCATTCTTTTTTCTCCTCTTGGGGGTTTTAGGCCATGTAAATATTAAAGTTAAAATTGTTGGTATTAGAATCATTGCAGAGAACATGATATAGTAGTATTGCCATGCAACGCTTAAATCAAGACCTAGAGACGAGTTTAAAATGTATACATGCAATATCTCTTTTTCCTTGTTTTCTTCGATCCACCTATAAAGTATTCCGGTCGTTGCGTCATATTCAGCTCTAATTCGAATAGTTTTGTTCTCAAAGGAAAGTTTAAAGCTTTTTCTGAGAGCGGAAAGATAGTAATAGTTGCCATATTTCTCAACTTTTAACTTTTTATTTAATATTGAAATTGCGTCGTCCTTCTTAATGTTCGGACTTATCCACCAAGGAATCCATCCATCGCTATTATTTGTTTTCCATTTTTCCAAGTTAATCTCAATGTATTTTGTTTCAAGAGGAAAACTTGTAAGCCTCATTTCTCCTATAATCACGCTGCTTAAATTAACTTGTTTTTCAAACCAAACATAAACTTGGGTTCCAAACGTAGCAATGTAGGTATCGTTATCGTAGACGTCCTCGAAAATCAGTTCTAAATAGCTGGCTATAAATGGATGCGAAATAGCAGGTTCTCTAGCATAGGACACGGAGGTAACAGGCATTAGAATGTAGAAAAACAATAAAAGGGCTAGGAGTTGCTTGACAGATAAGAGTTTTAATCTAATTTTTTTACTTCTCCTTCTATTTACGTAGAAGGTTAAGAGCGGTAACAAAAATGTTAGGACGAGTGATGTTAGAAGTGGACGTGTTAATTCTTTTGGGAAAGTAGAACTACCGGGTAAAACTTTCATGAGTATATAGTTACTTGAGATGTTGCCTTCTTTTTCTGATCCATTTCTAAAAATAATATCGATCAAAATGCTGTATTTCAACATAATATCTTTTCCCGCTGTGTCTGAAGCTGCAGTAATGGTGAAAATCCAAGGTATGGAAGTTGGGAAAACGATTTCAAGAGTGGTATTTTGAGTTGAAACTTTGCGAACGAATTTCTCTGGTTGGAAAAATATGGGATTGTCTTCACCGTCAGGTGGCAGTAACTTAATTTTCGAAACCTGGGAAAAATTAAATAAAACAGTGAAAATCATAATAAGGCTGGTTTGCTCTAATTCCTTAAGTGGCTCTATAAACATATAAACCTTAACTGTAACGCTGTAAACTTCATGTTCTTCCTCCAATACAACAGGCTTAAGCTGTAGGCCACTATTGTTTGCAATCGATGAGCAATAATTTAGACTAGGGATAATTGATATTGCAATTGTGAAAACTAGCATAACGCAGCATATTTTATATAGAAGACGACTGCTATGCTTTACCACTTTGCTCACCGCATTTCTTCCACAATCATTCTACCTATTAAGAGATTATAAACTTTAATTGTCGCGTAGCGACACATTTTATACTTGTTGACTAAATTATGCTTACAATAAAAAATTCCACTCAGTAATTATAATTGAAAAATATGATCAATCCTATTCCTAGAAGGAAGTTCTGATTATAAACTTTACAGTTGAAGCCTAAAAGTGAATGTATTTTACCATTACTATAAATATTGCCTTACCTAAATCGTCTTCTACATGTTTTTGTTTCAATTCTTCTCGATAGACCTTTAAGAACTATTGGTCAAATTTTTTTGCCGTTTATTCTATATTTAGCTGTCTTTTCTCAAGAAATACTTAAAAGGATGAATGTAAATGTTTAAACTAACTATTACAAATTCCCTTTAAACGGCTTTAAGGAATAGCATTTCTTTTACCAAAGGTGATTGTTCTTGAAGATAGTGTTGCTTCACAGTGATTGGATCGAGTTTAAGCCTCGTGAAAAAGCCGTCAAAGCTGCAGAAGAAACTTCAAAAGAAAAGGTAAGAGTAGAGGAAGCACTTGTTGCAATGGTTACCGTTGAAAAGGGAGACAATATCGAGGTTTTGGAGAAAGCGACAAAAGATATATTGGATGTATTTCAACGTGTTAAAGCAGAAAGAATCGTCATATATCCTTGGGCCCATTTAAGCAGCAATTTGGCTTCACCAATTAATGCTCTTGAAATTTTAAAGACGTTAGAGTCGAAGCTTGCCGAAGAAGGCGTAGAGGTAATAAGAGCTCCTTTTGGATGGTATAAAGCGTTTAAAATCTCGGTGAAAGGTCATCCTTTATCAGAGCTCTCCAGGGAAATAAAACCGGGAGAAGAGAGGAAAGAGGAAAGAAAGGGTGTAGAGAAAAAGTATGTTATTTTAACTCCGGATGGAAGAGAGATTAATGTGGAATCCGCAGTTCTCAACGAATTTAATAAAGACTTCCAGATTATGGTAAGAAAAGAGGCATTAGGAGAACCGCTTCCAGGCGGAGAATCTAAAGTTATAAGGTATTTGAGGAGATTTGGCTTTGAGTGGGAACCATATT
>CAYYZD010000117.1:0-5188 GCA_964476035.1 uncultured archaeon | reverse complement strand
CCTTCTCCAAGCATCCACCAGTAATCTACATTCTCAAGATTTGTTGTATTGTATGTTCCGTTGTGTATTTTTACTAGGATGTCTTCGTAGATAACTTCCCAGTGTACTAGTTGGCCGCTTAAAGTTACATTTGGTCCATAGCTTAGCATTGGGCTATAGTGGGCAAAGGTGTAAACAAGTTTGCCTTTGGATTCGAAGAGTTCTTGGCAGTATTGAATAACTGCTGGTGAGTCTTCTGTAAATGCCAGGGCATCACAATCGTATCTTTCAATTAAAACTCTTGCAAACTCTCTTGCTTTGTCTGGATGGTACCATGCACCTATCTCGAGAACGTAAACCTTAGGGTCTTTAATTTCTCTGGAAAGTGCAGCTTCTCTGAAACCTAAGGCGAATGCATTTATGTGACGTACAACTTCTGGAGTTAAATAGGCTGCTACATATCCTGCCTTCCCGGTTTTTGTAAGAGCACCAGCCATCAATCCGTTAAGATAATATAGCTGGTAGAATTCAGCGAAATAAGTTCCCATGTTTTTGTACCGTTGGTAACCAGAGCAGTGGAAGAAGATTATATCTGGGTGTTGCTGTGCAGCTTCATATGTTGCATCCATAAAACCGAAACTTGTGGTAAAGATAACATTGCAACTTTCTTGAGTTATGAGAGTTTCAATGACTGAGGCAGCCTCTGCTTCTGGAACAGAATCTGAATAGGTGGTATTTAGCCAGTCATATTTTTCATCAACAATTCGTCTTCCCCTGTCATGAGCATGCGTCCAACCGTAGTCTCCTATCGGGCCAACGTAAACAAATCCTGCCTTTATCGTTTCAAAACCTGCTTTAACATTCCCTACGGTAGGAGTTGCTTCCTTAATATTTGGCGTTACTGTTACACTGGTTTGTATCGGGGGTACGCTGAAAACAGGCGCTAGTGATCCAAGAAATAGGAAAAATATTATCGAAGTTATTACAACTTTCTTCATTTTTAACCCTCTCATCCTTTTCTGATTTTATCTTGCTTTTTACTTGTTAATAAATTTTATGATCAACAGAATTTTTGACATAAAAATGTATAAATCATACTATCATATCTATCTTTACCTTTGTAATGTCAGATTTAATAACATATCATTAATAAAATTTCAGGACAATATGAAAGAACTAGAAAAACGACAGGAAAACATTTTTTACTCTTTGAAATTTCTTGCATGCGTTAATCGTTTCTTAAAGCATTAATTTGCACTTGGTGTTTGTAAATCAACATTTTAAGACTCAATTATAATTCCTATAAATTTAAGTACGTTTACATGTTTGTATTTTTAGGTTTTGAAGTTTGAAGGTGAGTTGCAGCGTGGTTCATGTTCTACCATTTACTGCAATTGTAGGATTAGATCAATTAAAGCTTGCACTACTTGTAAATGTAGTGGATCCTACGATAGGCGGCTTACTGATAAGAGGACCCAAAGGAACAGGGAAATCCACAGCTGTGAGAGCATTGGAGGATCTGCTCCCGGAAATTGAAGTTGTAAAAGGCTGCAGATTCGGCTGCAATCCTCACGATCCAACAAATATGTGCGAGAAGTGTAGAGAAAGATACGAACGAAGAGAAAAACTTCCAATAGAAAGGAAGAAAATGAGAATAGTAACTCTTCCATTAAGCGCAACCGAGGATCGTGTAGTTGGTAGCATTGATGTTGAAAAAGCATTAAAATGCGGTATTGAAGCATTTAAACCAGGAGTACTTGCAGACGCGAACCAAAACATTTTGTACATTGATGAAATAAATCTGCTACCAGATCATCTTGTTGATGATTTACTTGACACCGCTGCATCAGGCTGGAATATTGTAGAAAGAGAAGGTGTATCAGTAAGGCATCCATCTCGATTTATTTTGATAGGTACTATGAACCCTGAAGAGGGTGAGTTGAGGCCTCAGCTTCTAGATAGGCTTGCTCTCTCTGTCACAATAGATAATATACGTTCCGTAGAGGATAGAATAGAAATAGTGCGGAGAAATACTGAGTTCGAAAACGACCCCGAAAACTTCTATAAAAAATATGCTGAAGAGCAAAGAAGATTACGTGAAAAAATATTGAAAGCGAGAAGTATAATCTCGAAGGTTAAGGTGCCAGAAAAACTTCTTGAAGCCATTTCCAAAATGTGTGTCAATTTGCAGGTAGATGGTGTAAGACCTGATATCGTAATCTATAAAACCGCACGTGCAATCGCAGCATTAGATAACAGAACCACTGTAACTGAAGAAGATGTTCTTAAGGCAGCGAAGCTAGCTTTGCAACATCGTACAAGAAAGAAAGGTTTTCTAAACCCTCCAACTGGGAAGGAAATAGAGGACGCATTTAAAGCAGTTTTGTCAGAAATCCAGCTGATCCCATATTTAAGCAAAAGAGGCAAAGAAGCGTCAAAAGAACCACCTTTTGCTAGTTCTGGTTTTGTAGCGAAAAAGTCATTTATTCCAGCTTCGGAAAAAAGAAACTACACAACTGGTACACAGAGGGAGGAAGATAGAAGTGAGGAAGAAGTTATTATAAAGGGATGGAAGAAGAAACGGTTTAAACTTAAATCTCGTGTATTATTAATTCCTATTTTAGCTGCCTTAACTTACCTTATAATTAAATGGCCAGCTCTTATTCTTGCCACAGTTATTGTTACTGTCCCCTTACTATTAATTCTTTACCTTCTTTCAAAAAAATCTCCAAAAAAGGCCAATGTAACCGATGATGCAGAAAACCTAAACTCTAAAGGTAAAAGGATTAAATCAGGTGTTTTTGAAAAGCTTCTAGCTGTGAAAAAGATTTTTTCCAAAATTAAGTCCTCAAGCTTCTTTAAAGGCCTAGTTTTGTTGGCCGAGTGGCAGATGAGCATTTTCAAAGATTACAGAGCACTTTTCAAACTTAAGGAAAGGGATAGGATTGCGCGGCAAAGTGTCGGAAAGAGAGCTCTGACAATATCTAAGGGAAGACAAGGCAAAATTATAGGATGGAAAATACCAAAAGGAACAATATCCGATATACATATTCCCGCAACCATAAGGGCTGCAGCTTCTCATGGAGCTTCTTTCGGGAAAAACGGAGTACTTAAACTTTCAAAGTCGGATTTAAGAGAGCGCATACATGCCTACTATGCCCCCATAACCATTATGTTAATTTTGGATCTTAGCGATTCCATGTCAGTCACTAGAATCCACCTAAGAGAAGTTCTTCGCAGAATATATCAAGAGGCATACCGTTACCGCGACAAACTTGGTATTGTTGCATTAAAAGACGCTGCCGCAGCGGTAATTCAACCTCCGACCAGAAATCTCAGGGTTGTTGCAGGGAAAATAAGGATGCTTAAGGTAAGCGGCTATACGCCATTAGCATCCGGAATCCTAGAAGCTATCAGAAGCTTACATAGGGAGAAGTTAAGAGACCCGGAAACAATTCCAATGGTTGTAATACTTACAGATGGTTTTGCAAACATTCCGCTGCGCATGGACCCAGTAAGCGGTGAAATTCGGCCATTCACTGCATTAATTAAATCTTCTGAGAGAAATTTAGCCATCGAAGACGTCATTTCCACCTGTATTCTACTTAAAAAAGCAGGTATTCACACTGTGATAATAAATCCTGACCCTAATGCCGAAGCCTATGGAATGAGTGATGAAGATGTTCTGAAAATTTATCAATTAGCTTTCGTTCACGGTAAATTTAATGGAACGGTGTTTATAAGAGAGGTGGAGAAACGCTGGGAATCTCCGGCAGTTGGATCCGCGGTAACTAGACTAATGGCGCTACTCAGTGGAGGAAAACTTTACATAGCTTCATCAATAGATACTGCTAAGGAAATAGCAAATATAATAGGATCTGAAAGGGACATATTAGCAAAGAGGTTTGCCTACGAAAAAATGCAAAAAATAGTTTACATGTAGAATTACGCGTTAAATTATTACCTCTTTTATGGTTAGATGCCAGTCATATACTAGCTCTTTAAAGATAAATTTTGGTGATGGAAAGCTTGCAATTATGGAAGGTTCACGGAAACAATTTAACAAGCAGTCGTTGCACTTCGCATTTCTTATAACTTTTATTTTATCATTTACGTCGAGAACATTGAACATTTTATTTCTAAGGAAGCAGGGATAAAAGTCCCCGTACCAATCTACGTAAAAAACATATTCCCCGCCTCTACAATAGAAGTTTGGGGGTTTACCTTCGTGAAATCTTATTATATCCTCAATATAGGATGCAGCATCTGCTATCATAGCTCCTTTCATTTTTAGGTAGAAGATTCTGTAGGCAGTTTCTTTAAGACTTTCATCATCAAATTTCCTAATTTCACCTCCGATATTATACGTATTGACATCTGCAACCACAGGGTAACAAAAACTAAAGGGGACTCCTAATTCTCTATTTACGTAAAAAATCATGCGATCAATGTTCTTTCCAATAATGTAAGGGTTTAAATAAACAAGAGTGTAAACTCTCATACCCAGTTCTCTCGCCTTTTTTATGAGTTCAATTTCTTTTCTCTGTATTCCAGAGTATCTGCGTATGTTGTCACATATCTTTGAATTCCAGTGATCTATGGATACGGAGAGAACGTAAAGCCCAGCTTCATTTAATTCCTCAAGCATTTTAAAGGACATAGTTCCATTCGTAGTGACGGAAGTAACCATTTCCTTCTTATTTGCGTACCTAATCATCTCAACAAGATCTGGATTTAATGAAGGCTCCCCTCCGGTGAAATATGCCAAAATAAAACCGTTTTTAGCCATTAAATCCAAAACTTTCTTCGCTTTCTCAAAAGATATGCTCTCTGGCACCTGTCTGTACATATCACACATAACACAACGACAATTACATTTAGATGTTACAGCAAAAATAGCTGTACGTTTAAAACCAGACAATAATTTCCTTACAATAGTCTTCAGTGAAACCAAATGCAGTTCACCACGCCATTTATACTCTTAAAATGTAGTAGCAGTTTAAACAAATATATTACCTTTCCGAATTCTTGAATTTTAAATTTTTCGAATAAAAATATTACATATTAGAATGAAAGCTGACAACATCTTGCCATACTTAACTTCTGCATCATTCACTATAGAGCTAAAATTTTAGAAAAATAAGATGAAATAAAATATTAGAAGCTGAAATACTGTTTGTATTCCCACGACGTTACTTGCATTGAATAT
>CAYYZD010000116.1:0-5188 GCA_964476035.1 uncultured archaeon | reverse complement strand
GTTTAACAGCAAGTTGAGCATTATGTTTAGAATATTTAACATCATAGCTCCGCGGGTCAAAATAGGGTTTAGTGTCGACCCCCACTTCTTCCGGCTTTAACAAATCTCTTTCTAAGAGCTCAAATATCCACCCTAAAATGTTACCAGTTTCTATAGCATCTAAACCTGCTGAGTCGATCTCCCTTATGACTTTGTCAGCTTCGTATATGTCAAAAACTCCTATCATTGGGCCTGCTCCATGGTATGGCTCGTAATCCACATGCTTGCCCTGTCTGACTTTTTTGCACTTAACGGGGCACGGTTCTCCGCATGTAAACCAGTTACCAGTATCTATAGCTTCTTTTTTAAAGGGTTTATGGAAGTACTCCATTAGAATATTAAAGAGTTTTTTGCGTTCCTCCCTAGACAGATATATCATTTTCCAGTTAAATAAAGGAACCTTGTCTTGATAATGTGGGTAATTTGACCCAAATGTTCCTCCAGCTCTATATTCATGTGCATAATGATATTTATCAGTTGAAAGACGTAGTGATTCAATATAAGATTTATCAAGGACTTCTGCGATAATACTATCTGCCACAATGAACTTTGATATATCCTTTAATGGGAAACGTGGCTGATAGCGTCCCCCACCAATGATTCCCGCTACCCTGTGTGCTCTAAATAAAACACTTCCCCCTCCACCTCTAGCAGCCCAATCCTCCACAAGTATTCGACGCTGATTATAGTCTATGCTGGGAACATAAAGCCCCGCTAGTGATGTTTTAGCCGCCGCAGGGCCTACTAGAATCATGCGCACCCTATTCTCTCTAATAAAATCCCAGTAATTGTCAATTATATAGTATGCTAAAGCCTCGGTTCCTTTGAAGTCTTTATATCCAGCATATATATCTAAAAGTTTCTTTTCCTCTAATGTTACGATACTTACATCTACTTGCCCATTCTGGTCTCCTTTTACGAATATTAACGAGGAAAGTTTAGATTTACCTTCGATACAAATTGCATTAACACCTGTTCTCATAAAACTATAGGCAGCGCCGCCTACCGCTGATACATGTAGACCTCTAGTTAGGGGACTCCTAAAAACGGCAATGAGTCTATGACTTCCGTAAAACATACTTCCGGCAAAAGCGCCTCTTCCTACAAGGAGAACATTATGCGGATCATAAACGTCATACTTATAACTTTGATAAACGTCCAAGTGTAATTTTATACCTGCATCTAAGGGGCCTAAAACGTCATCCTCCAAATCTTCAACTCTAAATTTACCCGTTGAAACATCAATGTAAAGTATCCTGTATTTGAGGCTCACTTAGTAAACCTCCTTCTGAAGTATGAAAACTGAAAACCTTTTAAATTTTTAGTCCTTCTCCTCGTAAAAAATTTATTATATAAAAATCAAATAAGTTCCCTTAAAGCCTTAAAAACCACATATCAAAAATACTTCGAGAGGGAAAACTATGGAAAAGATTAGGGCTTTTATATCAATCGACATCGATGTTCCCGAAATTATAAGCAAAATTGTGCAAATACAGAAAGAAATAGAAAGTTTAAATGCCGCGAAAATGAAGCCAGTAGAACCACAAAACCTCCACTTCACAATACGTTTCCTAGGAAACATAACGAGTGAACAAGTAGATGAAATATATAAGATATTGCAAAAAGTTGAATTAGAACCCTTCCAACTTGTTGTAAAAGGGATAGGGGCCTTCCCAAGCATTAGTAGACCTAGAGTAATTTGGGTTGGAGCTGGAGATGGCTCTGAAAAAGTTGTAAGTATATACGACCAAATAGAAAAAGGACTGAGAAAATTAGGTTTTAAACCAGAAGGAAAACAGTATATACCTCATTGTACGATTTTCAGGGTAAAATTCGTTACTAAAAAACCAGTATTAACAAAAAAACTAATAGATTTAGCAAATATCACGCTGGGAAGCATAGAAGTCAATTCTGTAAAACTGAAAAGAAGCCAATTAACACCAAAGGGACCAGTATATACCACACTAAGAGAAGTAACAGCAAAATAAATACATAGACTTGAAACTAAACCAAATCAACTTAACGTGATATAAGATAAACCTTAAATGTTGAACATTTCAGATACAACACAGACACGACAGCCGGCGAACAATCCAAGACACTTGTAAAAACTCCCGAATAAAACTAAAATGGGGCCGTAGTCTAGAGGAAAGCGGAAAGCTTTCCGGAGAACTTGGTAGGATGCCAGCCTGGGGACCTGCAAAAATCCCAAAAGCAGGCCAAAACGCTGGTGGACTAGCAGAGTTTTTCTCTGCTAGGCTAAATCCCGGGTTCAAATCCCGGCGGCCCCACCAAACATGCAAGGGTCGTAGGGAAACCTACTCTAATATAACTTTAAAAATATTTAACACTTGGTCGTGATGCTGACAAGAATTTTCCGAAAATTTATGGCAAAAATTTAGGTTTATTTCTTTATTTCATGGGAATAATAAAAGGATATGTTATTGTTTTTTCTCCTTTTTCTTCTTTAGTTTTCTAATGACCGATTCGGTGACTACGGTTAGTGGATCCCATACGGGCGCTACTGGTGGCGCGTAAACTGTTTCTAAGGATAAAAATTCATCGATTGTTAGCTTTTTTATTAAGGCTAGTGATATCGTATTTATTCTCATAGCTGCTCCTTCCTCGCCTATTATCTGTGAGCCGATGATTTGACCGTTCTCGGGGTTCACTAGAATCTTTATATGTATTTCTTTGCTATCTGGGAAATATTCTGGCTTTGTTTTACCTCTTATTGTTCCAACTATGGGTTTTACACCTGTTTTCTCTGCTTGCTGGGTGGTTAGGCCGACTGAAGCTATTTCAAGCCCGAAAAGCTTGGTCGTTCTTGTGAGAACTGTTCCATGATAGGTCGATCTCCCTCCAGCCGCGTTTATACCAGCCACCTTACCTTGTCTTACAGCAACTGTTCCCATCGCGGCCAGGATAGGTTCATTTGTTACAAGATATTTTGTCTCTGTACAATCACCTGCAGCAAATACATCCTCTATGTTTGTCTCCATGTATTCGTTTGTTTTTATTCCTCCGGTCTTTCCGATTTCAACTCCCATTTTTTGAGCAAGTTCTGTATTTGGCTTAACTCCTGTGGAAACAACCACTAAATCTGCTAATATTTCTTCTCCTTCAACTATAATTCCTTTAACTTTTTCATCGCCTATAATTTCCTCTACACGCTTCCCAGTTAGTACAGTGATTCCATGCTCCTCCATTTTATTCTGTACGATTTTTGCGAAATCCGCATCAAGGACGGGGGGTAAAATTTGTGGAAGAAGTTCTACGACGGTAACTTTTAATCCAAGATGATGTAAGGCTTCAGCGATTTCAAGTCCTATCATCCCAGCACCGACGACTACAGCTTTTTTACTCTTTTTTGCAACCTCTCTTATTTCTATGGCATCATTTAGTGTTCTGAGCGTAAAAACGTTCTTTTTTCCTACACTCGTTATAGGTGGGATGAATGGCGAACTACCCGTTGCAATTATTAGCTTATCATAGGTTTCTTTCTCCACCTTTTCGTGTTTTAAATTCGTGACTTCTAGAGTTTTTTTATCAGGATCGCAGTCTACAGCGATGTATCCCAATTTGAGTTTTATCCTTAGAAACCTATCGTACCAAGATGGTGGATGTTCGATGAGGTTTTCAGGCTCGGAAATGGTTTGACCTATGACATAAGGTAATCCACATCTAGAGTACTCCGGAAATTTTTCTCGATTTATTACTACGATTTCGGCTTTTTTGTTTGTTCTTCTTGCCCATAAGGCTGCTGAAACGCCCGCAGCTCCACAACCGACAATAACGATTTTTTCGCTCATTTTATCACCACCCTTTTTAATTAAACTTGCCGTTGGAAACTCTTTAGAAAAAAGTTTGAGCTATTTTATGTTTGCGAGTTTTTTTATTGCCAAAGCAACCCCTTGAATAATAGCTTCGGGCTTAGGTGGGCAACCTGGGACATAAACATCCACAGGGATTACTTTATCTACTCCACCTATGATCGTATGTGTACTTTTTGTGTCTGGTCCTTTACCCTCAACAAATATTCCTCCACTACAAGCACAGCTTCCAACAGCAACAACTACTTTAGGTTCGAGCATCTGCTCATATATTCTCTTTACAAAGACCTTTGAATGTTTAGATACACATCCAGTAACTAGAAGTATGTCAGCATGTCGGGGGTTCTGTTTCCACAAAACACCTAATCTCTCAACATCAAACCTAGGAGTTAAAACATCAAGAACTTCTATATCGCAATTGTTGCATCCTCCAGCGTGAAGAACAGCCACCCAGGGAGATTTAGATCGAGCCCAAGACAGAATACCCATCAAGTTCCCTCCTAAAACCTTAATTCCTTCAAATCTCTAGTGCTTAACGATCTTTTGGCGGCAAACAATTTATCAGCCATATATAGTAGGATCAACAGTAGGATAGAGAACAAGAAAATTAAAACTAGGTCTATTTCAAATCCTAAGGATGTAGTAAATAAATGGGCAACACATGCCAATATCGAGAGCGAAGCAGCTGTTTTTCTCAAATCGGTCTTTGCAATTAGACCATAAACTCCAGCAAAGGCTAATGGAAGAATAAGATTTGAAAGGTTAAAAATATTGGACAATACGTATCCAGCAACTACTAAGATTAAAAGAAGAGAAACGGAAAGGAAACCTGATATTAACGGCTCTTCTTCGTCCTTTTTTGTCCTCTTCGTTAGATAGTATATTAAAAATGGAGAAATAACAACAGAGAATACGAAGAGAGGAAGAGTTTCCACTTTGAGCATTCCAAACTCGTATAGAAATAATAATCCTTGGACGCTCAAAATTAGGGATACTAATGTAAGGTCGCTTAACTCTATTATTGCAATAATAAGGAGAAGCAATAAAATGTCCAAGTAAACGGTCATTTCTCCCACCACCTTAAGTAAAATTTCCTCGTATTTGTATTGAGCTCATAGCTTAAGATTCTCCGGCACTCGGGACACAATGTCATATATTTCTCTAAGTCTCTCTCTACGGTTTCTTTCACGTTGGGGTCTATCTCTTCTAAAATTCTCTCCTTCACTTTTTCTATTTGCCTGGTTGTGGTTATCGGTGTGCCGCAACGTTCACATCTAACAAGGTCAAAACTAACGGTGACAAAAGCTTTATCCCTA
>CAYYZD010000115.1:0-5191 GCA_964476035.1 uncultured archaeon | reverse complement strand
TCAAAACATATTTATAATTGACTTCTCTTCTTCCATTTCTCATAACTATCTGGAGTTATAACCTCCATTTTATTAATAGAAATATCATAACCTTCTTCTTTCACTTTCGTCAATACCTCGTCAAATCGATTTTTTAAACGATTCCAATCATCTACATCATTCGTAATTATGGTAGATACGCTATTTAACATCATAACAGCCGCATGGATAGCATCATACCTAATATTAACAACTTCGTCTACCACGCTAGCGAGTCTTAGAACCTCTTCATTTAAATTCAATAAAGTTAATGGCAGAGCCAAATAATCTTCCAGAGCTCTTCTAGCGACATGAGAATTTATCTTTGAAAGAGAACCTAAAAGCTCTATAGCCACAAGTAAAGAACCGTGGAATTCGTGTAAATTCCGACCTATATCTATAAGAACACGTTTACACGGCTCGCCAAATGTAGGATGGTGAATTATTGCATACACGTAAATATTTGTATCCACATAGACTTTAGTCTTCATCCCAAGATTCCTCAACCAATCTAACAGCATCAATATTCAAAGGTTTATCAATTAAGCTAAGCATGTCTTTCACAGGATCCCTTACACGTGTAACAACAGGTTCAATTATTATCTTCCCGCCTTCAATACCCATCTTTAAAATATCACCAACACGAATTTGCAACTGCTCTCTAATTTTCTTAGGAATAATTATCTGATATTTACGAGTAACTTTAACAATCACTGACAGCTGTGCGGCCTCCTTATAGTACTACGTAATACGTACTACATATAATTTAATAAAAATTCTTCTCCACTAAGAAACTAAAAATACGATGAAAATGACCAATGAAATATTAAAGCTAACATTATTAATATTATGACGAAAACATTCATCTTTGTAATAACAACTTTTTCATTAATTATGCAGAATGCTTCAAAATCGGAGTTCTCCGTATTTAACTAGAGGTGTCATCATTGAATTCAATTCTCATAGAGAATGGAATTATTATAACATTGGATAAATTCGGCCGAATAATTAAAAATGGAGCAGTTTACATTGAAAATAATATAATCAGAGACATCGGAGAAACAAAGAAGCTTAAAAAGGAATATAATCCTGATTTTACGATCAACGCAGCAAACAGCATAGTTATGCCCGGATTCGTAAACTCACATGTACACCTAACATCAAGCCTTCTACGAGGAATGTTAGATGACTTATCCCTTAAACAATGGGATAAAATCCAAACACTACCTCCAGAAAAAGAAATTAGAGAAGGCATTATTGCAGCAAGCAAACTAGTATGCCTAGAGATGATCAAAGCAGGAGTAACAAGCTACATTGGAGGTGCACACGAAGGAGAAATAGGGAAAACCGAAATAGACGTGAGATATAGAAGCGGCCTCAGAGGCTTCCTAGCATTTAGCATTATTAACAAAATCGGCAACTACAAAGACATACTAAACTACATCCGCGATAACTACTCGGACCGTATTCAACTCTTACTTGGACCTTGGTGGACCTTAAAGGTACCAAAAGAAATTCTCATAAAGACTGGAGAAATCGCCGAAAAACACAATCTAAAAATATCTATACACGTAGCAGAAACCTCATGGGAAATAAAAGAAATTAAACGGAAAACGAGATGTGAAGGAGCTATTGACTACCTTAACCACATTGGACTATTAAGTCCAAGACTAATTGCAGTACACTGTGTACATATTTCAAAAAAGGAAGTTGATCTGATGCAGAAATCAAGGACCAAAGTGGTGCATTGTCCAGTAAGCAATGCAAAGCTAGGAGATGGAATAGCTCCCCTAACCAAGTTTCTTAAAGCAGGAATAACGGTGGGGCTTGGAAGCGATGGTGTTGCAACCAATAATTGCATAGACATGTTTCAAGAAATGAAAGTGGCATGTCTCCTCCAGAGAGCAATTCACCAAAATCCCCAAGTTATGAGTGCCGAAGAAGTCTTAAAAATGGCAACTCTCAATGGGGCAAAGCTACTTGGCGTAGATAAAAAATTGGGATCGATTGAAGTAGGGAAAAAGGCTGACTTAATTATCGTAGATATCAAGAAACCACACTTCTATCCCATAACAAATCCTGTTACACACATAGTTTACTCAGCTAAAGCATCAGATGTTAACACCGTAATTATAGATGGAAAACTAATTATGAAAAATAGAAATGTAATAACAATGAATGAGGAAGAAATACTTAAAGAAGTCCAAGAAATACACGACTCCATATTTCCCAATAAACAATTACAACATATCACAAGCAAACCTGAGAAAAAACATTAACTGGATTTTAATAAGAGAATGAGAATCGAAAAAGTTTCACCAATACCAAACAAATAAACTATTTTCTGTAATGTTCCAAATAGAAGCAGTATTAATTCTCTAAACCCCATTTTTAAACAGTATTATTTGAGGAAGCTTTCCCAAAATTCCAACGTGCTCCCCTAAAACTATGAGGACGCCCCGAACGTCAAACATTTTCTTAGCCATTTTTAACCCGTTTTCTACAGCTTCTTCAGGTGTTTCTCCCACAACAGCATTACAAATTGCCGTTGCTGCCGCATCAGCTAAACCAGCATTATCAGCAACAACAGTTACAGCATCAGCAATACCAAAACTCAAAGCATGCCCAGAAGTACCAGAACTTGTTGCAATACCTAAAGGTGTATCCTTTGAAGTTACCTTCAGCCCTATCTTCCCGGAAACAGGCGATCTACCAGCTCTTATTTGAACATTAAAAGTGCAATCACCGATTATTGAAATCTCACCACCATTTTCAACCATCACAGTTTTAGAACCTTGACTTATCGCAGCTTTCGCACCTAAGTCAGCAAGCACCCCTGCTACAGCCGCCATGGGTCCAACTCCTGCAATACTAGCTGCTTCAGCCATCTTTCGCACCACTAAAGGTGAGTCATCCTCTACCTCAATAGGCTCCAACGCAACCTTAAACTCAGGTCTCTGCAAAATATAATTCTCAAGAAGCAGTCTATGTTTTTTGATAGCGCTTATTGCGGCTTCTATTCCTTCTTTTTTATCGCACTTAATAAAAATTCTTGTTTCATTAATTTCAGCTCTTCCTTCCAAGAGATTAGACATTTTTCTCCCTATATTTAACATAATACTTTAACGGTTAAAAGTATAGTATATACATCTTATGTGTTCATCGATACGCGGAGGATTTTCTATGGAAAAAACATTCGAGGAAATAAATGAGAAGATACAAAAGGGCGAGGCTATTATTTTGACTGCTGAGGAACTTTGTGACATGGTTAGAAACGGTGAAAAAGTAGAAGTCAAAGATGTTGATGTTGTAACAGCAGCCACCTGTGGAGTTATGAGCGGAACAACAGCTATATTCTCCTTCAAAGTTGCAGAGGAGGGCGTTTTCACCAAGGCTAAACGCATTTTGATGAACGGGGTTCCAGCTTACCCCGGACCTTGCCCAAATGAAAGATTAGGAATAGTTGATGTAATTGTTTACGGTTCAAGCCATAGTGTCGAAAAACCTGAACGCTACGGTGGCGGCGCTCTTTTCCGAGATCTGGTCGAAGGTAAAGAAGTAAACGTCAAAGTTGAAAGTGTTGAGGGAAAAATCATCGAAAGCAAAATTACTTTAAAGGAAATGAACTTTGCAAGAATATTTACCACCCGAAGCATTTATAGAAACTACGTAGCATTTGTAAACCCAGAAAAGAACGCTGTAAAAACAATATTCTCCGTGACCGAACTTAAAGGGCCTTTTAAAATGGCTACTTTCGCCGGTTGCGGCGAAATTAATCCACTTGAGAAAGATCCTGAAATGATAACTATAGGAGTTGGTACAAAGGTTCTTATAAACGGCGCAATAGGCTACATCGTAGGACGCGGTACAAGAAGCTCTCAAGACAAGCCAAATCTATCCATTTCTGCAGACATGTTTAATATGAAACCAGAATTTTTAGGACAGTTTATTACTTCAGCTGGTCCAGAAGTTTACAATTCCATAGCTATCCCAATACCTATATTAAACGAGAAAATACTGAAACATGTAAAAACCCTAGATGAGAACATTCCATTACCTGTCGTTAATATTCACAATAGAAAAGTGATTGAATACACTAATTATGGCGAGGTATGGCAAAACGCAGATATAAAAATCCACTATGACCCAGAAATATGCAAAAAATGTAAAATAACCCCCTGTCCAGTTGAAGAAAAGTGTCCAACAGAAGCATTCAACCGCAAGCAATGTAAACTTTCAAACACGAGATGTTTCGATTGCGGCGCTTGCACATGGCTTTGCCCAGAAGGAGCCTTTAAAGCAAAACTAGGACACCTAAAAATAAAAGAAAAAACAATACCAGTCTTCCTAAGGCAATCAAGCCGCAGAAAAGCAAAAGAACTAGCAGAACAACTAAAAAGCTCCATAGAAAAAGGAGAATTCCAACTTCAAAAACCGATAAGCAAAATATTCCCTTAAACACAAGTACAGGCGAAATAATCTGTAAATATTTTATAAAGTCGGAAATGATACTAAGATGGGCAGGCATGAGAAAATTAAGTAAATCCAAATTCTATCTAACTAAATTCTATTTATCCTCTTATTATTTGATAAGCATAATGTAATACACTAATGGACAAGGACAATAGCGTGGTATTTTTCCCCTTTTCAGTAAGCGTGTAAAATGGCCTGAGCGGAGGTCTAGGCTTTACTTCACGTTTTATATAACCTTGTTCTACAAGTTTCTTTAATTTAAGAGAAAGTGACCTAGAGTTTTATCCCAAGAACCCTCTTAAGTTCGTTAAAACTCATCGATCCCTCCAATAACAGTGGATGTAATGTTTCTAAAATCCATCTTTGCGAAGGAAGTTTAAAACTTGAATCTAATCCTCCCAGTACATCTTTTAAATCGTAAAACGTTATGAAGCTTCAATGGAAAACCTAGAAACTACCTCCACAAATACATGAAAACCTACGGTGCCAAACAAGCTTCACTAAACATCTTAAGAATCTATTTACAACACCTCTCAAACAGCGACCTTTCTATTATGAAGTTAAAAGTTTAGAAAATAAATTGCTACCGTTAAGTAAAAGGATATATTAATATGCTGTAAAACTTAGATCTGTTGTAGGGAGACTTAAATGAATGAAAATAATGATCTTTTGAAAAGAATAGTGTGCGACCCTAAAATAT
>CAYYZD010000114.1:0-5294 GCA_964476035.1 uncultured archaeon | reverse complement strand
GGAGAGTTAAACCAGTAAATGAGCTTGTTCAGCTTATACGCGAATGGATTCTTGAAGTTAAACCTGATTGCGAGTTTTCCGCAGCTGTTTGGAGTTGGCTTCCAGAAGCCCCGGCATATTGGAGGAAATGGATAGGGCAAGACGCGAATTATTGGGTGGCGCAAGGCTGGCTTGACTGGGTTGCTCCCATGATTTACACAGACAACGTAACATCACTTGAAAACTTTTTAACAGCATTTCTAGATAAAATGGTGGCTGGTCCTGAAGGAAAGATTCCAATTGTTCCATTCATAGATACATGCGTTGACTCAATTTCCACTCCTGAAAACTTCCAGCAAAGGGTTGCTAAATTACGGGAATTGGGCGCTGACGGATATGTTATTTGGCGATACGGTGGACCAGGAGATGGACAAGATTCTGGGGCTCCAGATATCCGTCCATATCTTGAAGGATTAAATAACGAGTCAACCTTTTCGATAAAAAACCTTGTAGTTTCTTTAAGCGAAACTCAAGCTACCATTGCATGGATTACCGACCAGCCTACTAGCGGTCTAGTAGAGTATAGCGAACACCCTCTCTTCAATGCTTCAATAGAATTTGACTCTTCAGCTAATATGAATTACTGGAGAGTCACATACACCGCGGGGATAACTCTGGAAGATAACTCCACTACCACAAGTCACACAGTCACGATAAAAAATCTAAAACGAGGAGAAACATACTACTTCCGCGTTAAAAGCAACAACCAAAGCGGCATAGCAACAACCAAAACTCTAAACTTCACCCTAATACCATAAATCCATTTTACCCTCTTATTTTAAGCATTTTTCACTCTTTAATTTTTGAACTTGACTTTTTATAAACCCTAGACACCAAGCAATTTGTTTAAAAGCGTATTGAAGAGGTAATAAGAAAACTTTTTTGTTAAATGTTAATTTATAGGCACTATTAATGAATAATGCTCCTATTAAAAAACCCGCAAGTGGATTCATCCGAGAAAGACGAAATATGCTTCGATTTTTTCGGTAAAGGTGATAATTACCATATCCGTACCAAAAATATTTATGCCAAAGTTTACGCCAGGAATTAACACGTCTTTCATAGAAATGGGCAGTAGTTCTTTTAATTTCCCATCCAGCCTCTTTAATTCTATATGCTACATCTTGATCCTCTCCAACACCTTTCAAGGATTCATCAAAACCGCCCACCTTACGTAACGCTTCCACCCTAAAGATTGCTCCACCAGTTCCTGGCAACTTCACGTCTAAAGGAATGTTTTTAGCGTCAAATATTACGAAAGGGATGTTCTCTAAGAATGAAACAATAGAATCATCATTGCGAAGTTGCCCATATTGCGCCTTTCCTATGCCTACATTTGGGTTTTGTTCCATAAACTCAACTTGCTTTTCCACATGATCTTGCGGCAATATCATATCTCCATCAACCCAAATTATGTATTTCCCACGTGCGTTATTAACTACGACATTTCTAGAAGGTCCTAATCCTTTCCATTTATGATGAAATACTTTCACATTCATATCCATTCTTGGAATATAGGAGTTAATAATGGAAAGCGTTTCATCTTCGCTTCCATCATCAACAAAAATAACTTCTATAAGCTCATGCGGATAAGTTTGTCGAATGATACTCTCAATTGCCTCTCGAATTGTAGAAGCGCTGTTCCTTACACAAACACCTATAGTGACAAAAAGTTGCGACATTCTAATCACAGTATTTTTCTTGGCACTATAGCCTAAAGTGATCTTCAGATAATTTTCATTAACATTTCATAGAGACTGTTTAACTTTTTTCCAATGATATTCCAATTATATTTCGTTATAACAAGTCGCCTAGACGATTCTCCTAATCTTGATGCAAGTTCTCTATTTCTTAGTAATTCGATTATCAGATGAGAAAATTCGTCGATATCATCGGTTATTAAGGCATGAACGCCATTCTTAACACCTAATCCCTTAACCCCTATAGTAGTGGATACAACGGGTAAAGCGCAAGAAAAATATTCAAGTATCTTCAGTCTAGTTCCCGAACCGTGCAATAATGGGGCAATTGCAATATCAGAAGCCAAGAGAAACTCAGCGACACTATTTACTCTTCCTGTAAAAATTAAATCTTGTGAACCTATTTTTTCAGTAACTCTTCCTATTATAAGAAATTTGACATTAGGTATTTCTTTCTTTACGGTGGAAGCAATTTTAAAGGCTATTAGTTTAAGTGCTTCTCTGTTCGGAAGGTATTCCATATTTCCGACGAAAGTAATTATATAATGATTTTCTAAGCCATACCGCTTCCTTACCCGAAAAATGGATTCCGCATGCCTTTTAGTGTCAAACTCCTTTATATCCACTCCGTTTGGGATTACTTCAATTTTTGACCGTTTAACTCCGCAAGAAATCAACAGCTCTCTCTCTTCCTCTGATACAGTTAAAACTAAATTTGCAAATTTGTAAATAATCATCTCGCAGAAAACTTCCAATATTTTCCTTATTATATTTGTGTGATTGATTCTTAACGCCTGGAATACGTCATGACAGTCCACTACAACCGGTTTTCTCCATATTCTGCTTATCATAGTAAAAAATACTCCCGTCGATTGCTGCTCTATTTGTACTATATCACACTGTTGAATCACTTTACGAGCTCTTAGGATAAAAACTGGATCATAAAAGTATAGGGATGTTACTTTCGTTATACCTAATAACCTACCTAGAATGATTAAAATCCATCGAGGTAAAAAACCTTTTATTGTATAAACAATCAGGCTGTCAATTTTTTCAATATTCGCATTAAGCCCAGGAATTATCAGAAAAACCTTATTATTAAGCTTTGCAAGGCTTTTAGCTAAATTGTAAATGCGAACTGAGTATCCGGTATCCTTTAATAGAGAATCCTCGAACGAACTTAAAATGCAGATTTTCATTTACACAACCAACTTTGGAATGGAAATTATGCGTCACAATCTAGTATAATCTGATTTTCGTATGCTCTAGCAATTGTTTCTAAATCTTTCAGCGCATCTTCACCAGAAGGTTGAGCTTGATCATTTTTTATACAAGTGATGAAATGTGAAACTTCTTTTAAGTAAGGTATGAAAAATTTTGGCGTTTTCCCTAAAATAAGCTTAATTGCCGTAATTGCCTTGCTTGCGGGGGAATAATAGACACGAGTATGAGTCATTGTTCCGAAAAGTTCAATGCCTATAGCAGATTTCTGGGAAAACCATCCCACGTTAATTATTGCAGTTGTTCCAGAATCAAAATTAGCAATACAAACTGCATAGTCCTCAAAATCAAAATCAAAACGATGCCCAAGATAAGCCTTAACACTTCTAACTTCACCAAAGTACCAACGTGTCAAATTTATCATATGACTTCCTAAATCCAATAGCGCCCCTCCACCACTCAACTCCTTATCAAACCACCATTCGGGAACAGGACGAGGCGTAACGCTTTCTGCTCTATGAAAGAATGGTCCAGCTCCAACATTAACTGCATGTGCTACTTGCACATCTCCCAATTCTCCGCTTTCAATTTTCTCCTTAAGACTTTTAAAGCCAGAATGAAATCTAAACGGGTAGCCAACCATCAACTTCACACCATGCTTTTTAGCCGCAGAAACTATCTTTTTTCCTTCTTTCGGATTCCTTGCGAGCGGTTTTTCCAAAAAAATATGTTTTCCTTCTTCCGCTGCACGTATTGCGCAGGAAGCGTGAAGATGTGTTGGAAGAGAAACTATTACAGCATCTATGTCTGGCTGCTCCAAAAGTTCATGATAATCCGTAAACAACTGTTTAACTCCCAATTCCTTAGCAAACTTCAAAGCTCTTTTTGAAATATCAGCTACAGCCACAACCCTAGCAGACTTCAAATTTAAGCAGTTCTTAAGATGAACCCTACCTATAAAACCAAGCCCAATTATTCCCAAATTAATCCTTTTCATTTCCATTTCATCACGTTCCAAGTAAAATTATTATACTAAACGCTTATCAAGCCCCAACGTACAAACGGCTTTATACCCTAACTCTACTATCCTATTAGAAAGCTTCTTTTTAGGAAACTTATCCCTAAAATAGTCTAGCTTCTCTCCTTTAACCTTAAAAGAAGTCGACCCTAACCCTTCTTTTTCCGCAAGCATTATATGACCGACAGATCTGGGATTTACACCCATAATGACAGCAGCGGCAGTATCCATAGCCACAGCATCCTCACTTGCCATAATGAGACCCATTTTTAATGTCTTAGAACCATAAACAGTAATTCCGTCCAAAATGCATAATTCAAACTGCATAATCTTATTTAACGCAACTATAGCTTCGTTAAGCCTAGAATGATACTTAAACTTTTTTGGATAAGGATTACAGCCAAATATGTTTTTCAAAGCACATGAAATCTTCGTGAAATACATATACTTCATTTTCGGAACATCTATGCGCAAATCAGCGTCCTTAATTATTTTTGGAAGAAGAAACTCGAAATTTTCATCTTGTACTTTCACCTTCACCTTTTCCGACTCAACTTCGGAAAGATTAACTAGGCTCACATCATACCTTTTTGCAAGTCTTTCATATCCTAAATACTTAAATGCATACTTGCATTTCATAGCCGAAGCATCAGATTCAACTACTGAAATATTCAAATTGGAAGAAATTTCTTCACGAAGTAAATCTATAAGCGCGGCAACGAAATTTGGGTCAGTAGTTTGTCCGGTGGAATAATCCCAATAATAACACATGTTTGGTTTGATAACCACGCTTTTGGCTTTAGGGAAGGAGTAACCAATTAATCTAACTGCTTCCCTTATAGCTTCCTTTATCAAATCTATGTGGCGTTCTTTGCATTCAACGAGGCCAATTAAACTCAAAAAATCACCAGTTAGAAATTTTATTTGATTATCTCTCCCAGCTCACATAGCGATGTTTAAATATAAACGTTATTAGTGCGCATAAAAGAATAAAATTGTCAACTAATAATTCAACAAAAATATGCCTGGCAAAAAGCATTAGACATACAACTGAGAAAAAAATGGTTAAACTAATCCAAGAAAGCGGGTTCAAAAGAACTATAGCTACGGCTGTAACGATTAACGTGAGGAAAATTATGGGATTAAAAATGAATAAAATTATTTCTGGAATCGCTATGCTTTTCGGTAGTAAAAGGTGCTTTTTCAAGAAAAGTTTCAAACATTTAAACCATAAGCCTATCAGTTGGTTGGCACGACGAAGTTTTATCTTAAACTTCTCCGTTAGCTCTCTCCTTTTTAGCTCTTTATAGACTCTC
>CAYYZD010000113.1:0-5297 GCA_964476035.1 uncultured archaeon | reverse complement strand
CACTTGAGAAAACACATAAACCTACCTCGTCCTTCCTTTCTAATGCAAATTTAGCCAGAATCGATACTGCGCGAATAGCGAATTCTAATTTGCTTGTCTCTATCGGGCCTGCGGCCATTGAGTAGCTAGCATCGAGTAAAATGATTATCTTCATGTTTCTCTCTGTTTCGAATTCTCTGATCATTAATTTGCCCATTCTTGCGGATGCCTTCCAATCTATTCTTCGATACTCATCACCCACATTATATTGCCTAATACTAGCAAACTCCGTACCTATGCCTCTTTCTCTCGTTCTGTGGACTCCAAAGAGTTTTCCCAATATTCTTTTCTTAGCCATAATTTCCATTCTTTTGATATCCTCATACGGAGGATATACTACAATATTAGTAACAGTGGTAACTGTTCTTACCATTGAAAAGAATTTTAATTTATCTTGGACTATAAGTTTACAGGGCCCTAATTTATATTCTCCTCGTAATTTAGGTAGCAGTACGTAGGAGAAAACGAATTTCTTCCCTGGGTCAAGTCGTGTTATTAAATGATTTGTACCAAGCACTAAGTCAAATGTCTCAGGGTATGCGTCATATATTTCAAGATAATCGATGGTCTGATAACCCTTATTAATAAGTGTAACTTTCACATATACGTAGTCGTAGGCAAAAACCTTCTTTTTATTTATTTTACGTGTGACTGTTATTTTTCCCAAAGTTGCGCTCGATTTGAAAAGAGGAAAGCTCACGACGACACTAGATAATAGAAAAATACCCAGGATTGATAATAAATAACTTATAAGGGAAAAGCCCGATGTTAGAAAGAATACGCCCATAAGAATAACTGATAAACCTCTTCTTGTAAGCATGGAATCACCGTTCTATAATCACGGTTAAACTGGGACCTCAACTTCCTCAAGTATTTCATTTATAATTCTTTCCGGGGAAATTCCTTCAAGTTCAGCCTCTGGTTTTAGGATTATTCTATGATTTAAAACAGGGAAAACCAAGGACTTGATATCATCGGGTATAACGAAGTCTCGTCCAAGTATAGCTGCTCTTGCTTTAGCTGCACAAAGGAGAACAATGGATGCTCTGGTGCTTGCGCCTAAAAGTATTTGTGGGTGATTACGTGTTTTTAGAACTATATTTTTTATGTATTCAAAAAGCGAGTCATCGACATAAACTTTTTTAACTGCTTCTTGCATGGCCACTACCATTTGTGGTGAAGTGATTTTTTCAACCGTAGCTTCCTCTGGTACGTTCTTTCTTTTTAAGATTTCAAGTTCTTCTTCTGGGTTAGGGTAGTCTACGAGTAGCTTGAAGAAAAACCTGTCAACTTGAGCTTCTGGTAAGGGGTATGTTCCCTCGAGTTCAATGGGGTTCTGAGTTGCTAAGACCATGAAAGGCTTCGGTAGGTAGTAGGTTTCGCCTTCAATTGTTACTTGCCTTTCTTGCATACATTCGAGAAGTGCAGACTGAGTTTTTGGGGGAGCACGATTTATTTCATCGGCTAAGACTATGTTAGCAAAAATGGGGCCTTTTCTTAAATAGAATCTGCCAGACTTTTGGTCGTAAACATTTGTACCGACTATGTCTGCTGGTAATAAGTCAGGAGTAAACTGTATTCTCTTAAATTCGCAGCCTAACGCGTCGGAGAATGCTTTAGCCATGGCAGTTTTTGCCACACCTGGTACTCCTTCAAGTAAAACATGCCCATCTGCAAGTAATGCTATGAAAATGTTTTGTAAAATATCTAGTTTTCCAACTATGACTTTGCCGACTTCTGATAGTACCTTCTGAACTATGCCTCTGACATCTCTTATAGATATTTCAACGCTTTTTTCCTCCAATTTTTTCCACCTCTTCTTCTATTTTCTTAAGCTGGAAGAAAAGTTTCAGAAATTGGTCACGTGAAGTTACCTTAAGTTTCCCCTTATCGATTTTCTCAAAATTCAACAATATTCTTCTAATCTTACGAGTATCTAAATCGGGACAATATTTAGAAACTTGTTCTAAAAATTTATCTAGTGAAAAACCTAACTTAAACTTTAATTCTTCGCCAGCAATGCGTTTAAACCGATTATATAACATTTTCAATGCTTTATCATAAAATCCAAATGTTTTATATGCTTTAATCTTTGCCAGAAAAGCAGTTCTTCCTCTTCTCCTGAATATTTTGAGTGGTTCAAACTTTTTACTTTCCTTTATCACCGGTATCCATTTTTTAACCGTGAACACCATGAAAAATGGAAGAAGCAATGAGAGATATGGTATAGCTGAAAGCCATGCAACATATCCGATGATTGTACCGAAATATACAGTTGGTGATGAAATACTCCATGCTAAGTGGCTTTCATCAAATATTATTGTTGCACTTTTGTTATTGTCAGATAGCCAATTTATTATGTTTAATGCGAATCTTGCGTTGTCTGCTCTTTCTATCATATCATTTATGAAGATGCTGGCGTCGCTTAGAATAACTATGCTGCCATTGAAAATGTCAACTGCTGTAGCTACTACAAATGGTCCTACTGGCTCATTTGCATCATACTCGTAATCTTGGTCAGTGTCAAGCCAACTGATTCGCGTTGTTGTAGCAATTGGTGGTAAGAGTATTAAGGAAGTATCGTTTGGTCCAACTATAGCGCTTGCATGGTTCAGTAGAATCGAGTTTATACCGTCGGTTATCGGATGAGGCGCGAAATTGGTGATTACTGGTAGGACGGGGTTTTTAACGTACGATCCAGCATCCATTAGAACTTTATCTGAAAATTGTATTTGAAATTGGAAAAGGAGTTGGAGGATAGTATTACTGCTCCCGAAGTCGTCAGCTATTAGGATTCCTCCACCGTTTTGTAGGAACAGTAGTAAAGTTGGTATAATTTCGCTTGGGCTATAATATTTTGATGGGCCTATTATTACTAGGACTGCTGGTTGTTCGATTCTATTTATCATACTTAAGGAAGATATTAGCGTTTTCACTTGGAAACCTTCATTTTCGATGAGATCTCTAAACTTTGAACATCCATCCCAATTTGTATTATAAATTGAAAATGATGGAGGAGAGGGCTCCTTATTAAGTATAGATAGAGCTATTGGTAGCCATGATAGGATAAATACTATTGTGAATACGATTAGTGCTGATTTTCTACTTTTGGGCAAGTTCAAACGCTCTCCCTGTGACCTGTCTATAAATTGTGGAGAAAGCTTTAACAAAGCTGTTATAATCTTCAAGTCCAATGTCATGATGGCTGAATCTCGCTTTTTCAAACATTTTGATTAGGATATATGTAGCATCGGGGTTTAACTTAAATTCTTTGACTACATTTATTGCAAATTCTCTGGGCGTTAGGGAACCTGGACGCTCAGTATTGAAATACGCTCTAATAATCTTTTCAAACAGATTATATGCCTCTATTATTGCCTCTTTGAATTTTGCTTGTCTTACGTAGTCGTTTATGGCCATTATTGGTGAAGAAAGATCGATTTCTGGTTTTTTCCGTTTTCTTATCCCCTTCCAGAATTTTTTAAAGAAAAGAAACATAGAACTTACGGCAAATACCGCTACAACTAATATGTAAAGTAAATATAATGGTACATGTATTCTCCACATCCTTTGCTCCCTCACCTTAACTAATACGATAACTTCATTTGACTTAAAATGGGTTTTTGCTTTAAGCGTGGCATAAATTGTCATATTACCCGGGTTTACATCTTCTGGAAGCATGTAAAATACGGTAAAGTTTCCCTCCTTATCCAAGTAGATTAATTGAACTGTATCGTTCACGTACAGCTCAACTTCTCTATCTACAATATATCGGCCTTGTTCATCTACTACGCTTCCAGTAATTATTAGACCTTCACCTGGATAAGCTTCAAGATAGTTTGTGTTGTTTACGATAATGGTGATGGATGCATTTTTGAAAATAAGCACGCTGAAAATTGTTGTAGAAGCATTGTAAAATTCAGTCTTCTCATATAGAAATGTTAATGTTAAGTTTGATGAAGAAACATCTGGAATTGTTATATTTCCTCCGAAACTTCCCCGCTCATCACCTATAAAAACAGTTAAAAGTGTTTTATTGAATATTACTTGTATTTCTGCATTCTGTACGGGATCGCCTCTTTCATCAACAATTAGCCCTGTAACATTTAGCTGTTCACCAGGAAGTACGAATAATGGTGATCCTTCCACTCTTATATTTGAGAAACCGTAAACCACGACGTAGGTGTATTCACCGCTACCTTTAAACCAAGGTGGATTACTAACAGCAACGCGGACGGTATATATTCCGACTTCAAAGTCGGAAGGAATAGTAAATGTAGTAATGAACTGCCCTTCCATGTTAGTCTTATTGCCGGCCCCGATATTGGTATTATTGAAGAATACTTGTATTGTTGCATTTCCTATTGGTTCGTTGTCTTCGCCAGTTATATTTCCAAATACGGTAAGAGAATTATTGCGTCCAACCCTGGTCGAAGAGACATTAACATAAACAAATACGCGTTCGTAAATCAAGATCTGTGATTTTGTAGAATTACTGCTTCTTACGTATTTAAATATAGGATTATAACCTGAGAATACATATGAGAAACCTAGGGAGTGGTTTGCCGGAATAGTTATAGTAAGGTTGTAGCCTCCACTTTCGTTGGTTTTTATTGTTTTCAGAATATTTAGTTTTCCTCCCCTTGTTGAATTATCCCAATAAATAGTAATGTTTTGATAATTGAGAGGAGTATTATTATCAAGCAGTAATAATCCTTCAATGACTATTGTTTCATTTCGCCTAACTTCATTTGGGGTTACAGAAACTGTAAATTTGACTTTTGCAACAACGGTTACATTTGTGGTATTAGATGATGAAGATATTAGTGAAGTGAAGTTCCCGTCATAAATTGCATAAACTGTAGCATTACCTAGTGGGTGGCTAAGGGGCACAGTGTAACTGAAACTGAAACTACCATCTGACTTAGTTGTTGTATGGAAAACTGCACTAAAGTTTTTTCCTTCCCAAATAATTGTTATTTCTTGATTTGGAAAGCCCCGTTCATTTTTAGCGTCAGATAAAACTCCACTTATTCGCGCTACTTCAGTCCTTGCAACCTCATCTGGCGTAACTGTAACTGTGATGGTAGTGTTGCCTGCTAAGATTATTGTAGTTTGATTATTTAACAATTTCCAGTTTGCCACGATTATATGGGAACCTACGAGAGAATCATCTGTGAAGTTAAAGGTTAGTGTTGCAACCCCACTTTCATTTGTTACACTTGTTGCGCCATTCAACGTTAGAGAATCATATATGT
>CAYYZD010000112.1:0-5403 GCA_964476035.1 uncultured archaeon | reverse complement strand
GACGTAGAATGTTAGAAACAGGTAGAGAAATGTGCTGGGAAGCCGCCAAAATGGCATTAGATTCCGCTGGACTAACACTTAAAGACATAGATTGCGTCGTACTCGGAACAGCTCCCGACGCCTTCGACGGACAACACATGAAAGGCGAATATTTGCTTGACGGCGCCGGAGCATGGAGAAAACCCTACGTAAGAGTATATGTTGGTGGAGGAACAGGAGTATTTGTTCCAATAGCTGGATGGTGGCACGTCGCCTCAGGACTATTTGATACGTGTCTCGTAATAGGAGAAGAAAAAATGAGCCCATGCCATCCACATCCGCAATACGCCTTTTCAACAATATGGGATCCAATATTAACCAGACCACTCGAACCGAACCTAATTTGGATATTCGCATTAGAAATGCACAGATACATGCATAAATACGGTATCAAAAAGGAAGATATAGCGCTCGTTGCAGTTAAAAACAAAAGAAACGCCTTAGACCATCCGTGTGCCCAAATACCTGCAAAAATAACCGTAGAAGACGTACTAAACTCGGAGGTACTGGTGTGGCCTGTTCAAAGACTTGACATAAGCCCAGTTTCAGACGGGGCTGCTGCAGTTGTCCTATGTTCTGAAGACGTAGCTAAGAAAGTTACAGATTCACCTGTCTGGATAGATGGAGTTGGATGGTGCCTCGACTCAACATATTGGACAAACAGGGAACTCGCATATCCAAAATATGTTGAATATGCAGCTAGAATGGCATATAAAATGGCAGGAGTCCACAACCCACCAAAAGAAATAGACGTAGCCGAAGTCTACGATCCCTTCGACTATAAGGAATTACACCATATGGAAGGTCTTCAACTAGCTCGAAAAGGAGAAGCACCAAAACTAACCAAAGAAGGCGTAACTGAAAGGGATGGAGATCTACCGATAAATCCATCTGGAGGCCTACTCGGCGTCGGAAACCCAATAGCAGCAGCTGGAATGATGAAAGTATGTGAAATCTTCTGGCAGCTTCGAGGAGAAGCAGGGAAACGACAAGTTCCAGATGCTAGAACAGGACTAGCACAAGCATGGGGAGATCTAATGCAAGTAGGAACAGTAATAATTATGAGATCATAAAGGAGGGAGAAAAGGTGAGTGAGAAAATTAAGGAATATCCCGGTCATGCCCTCAAGGCCGAGGACTTTAAGGAAGGCAAAGTATTAACTACTAAGTGGCGTCCAAACGCTAAATATGCTTGGAGCGCTGGAATCGCTGTAAGCAGATTTTTAAAAGAACTGAAAAACGGTAAAATCATTGCAAGGAAATGTAATAAATGTGGTAGAATAATGGTTCCGCCGAGAATGTTCTGCGAATGGTGCTTCAAGCCGACAGATGAATGGGTTTACGTCAAAGACACGGGAAGAATCGTAACATATTCTATCAGCTACATTTCCGCTGAGAGAGGGAGACTTGAAAAACCGATGGTCGTAGCAGTTATAGCAATTGACGGAGCATCCGAGAACATGGGCATCCTCCATAAAGTTGAAGGCGTTGACATAGAAGAAGCAAAAGCAGGAAAACTTTTCGGAATGCGTGTCAAAGCTGTTTGGAAACCACCAGAAGAACGAGAAGGAGCAATTACAGACATAATGTACTTTAAACCTTTAGAAGGGGAGGGATGAACATGTCTATTGAAAAAATTAGAGATCCACGTGATATAAAACATCGATTTGGAGATATGGAAGCAGACTACATTTACACGCTGGGCGTCGCAGGAGAAAGATTCTTCAGAGAAATCAAAGAAAACGCTAAAATCTTTGGAACAAAATGCACAAAATGTAACATCATATATGTTCCACCGAGAATGTACTGTGAAAGATGCTTCGAAGAGCTCAAGGATTGGATAGAAGTAGGTAGCAAAGGAACAGTACATACCTTTACCATAGCATATGTTGATGAAAACGGAAACCGCCTAGAAAAACCTGAAATATGGGCCTTCATAAAAATACACGGCACAGAAGGAGGCTTCATACATAAATTAGGTGAAGTTGATATTGAAGATGTTTGTATTGGCATGGAAGTTGAAGCAGTATTCAAAGAAAAAGAGCAGCGAACAGGATCAATAACAGACATATTATACTTCAAACCAGCAAAATAACAATAAACCTAACCTCTTTATTTTAATACTTAAAACCTGTCACTTCAGCTTTTACCAAACAAAAAGTAAAACCATAAGTTAAACCACCTAGATATCAACAAATACTATACATAGCATGTCCTCCAATAATTCCGGAGAGATGTACACCCCATAACAATTGTCTTATAACATGCCACAACATTTGCTAAATATTTGAGTAACCGTGGTTCTGGACTGCATGGGCAGTGGGATGGTTCTTTTACCGTATATATCGAGATTGGTTAGACTAATGACACACCTCCAATATTTTTTACTTTTTTAAGTGATGTAGGATGTCGGAAAATCTGATTTAAAACTTGACTTTGATTTGGAACTTTCCTACATAAAATCGATAAAAATGCAGAAGCCTCTATACAAGTTTCTAGGTACCGTAACCTGTTTAGTTGCAATTACATTAATCTACTTAAACTTAACATATATTCGCTATACAAATCCATTCTTAAGTGATTTCCTCGTCGGTCTTCCAATATGTTTACTTGCGTCAGGAATAGGCGTACTGCTCATATATAATGAAGACTATGAGCTACCTAGATTGTTTGCCTTAGCAAAGAGAAGGATAGAGGTCACGGAAGAAGACATGGAAAACTGTAAAAAAGCTTGGCAGTTCATGCGTAGGTGGGCTCTACCATGTTTATATGTTTTCCCATTCATTTTCTCACTAATAGACGTAGCTTTATGTTCTTACCTACCAAAAGGTGTTCCCCGCGCAGCAATAGGTGCGTTACTTGGCTTTTTATATCTCCCAACACTATTAATACTTTCAGCAATAATCTCCAAAATCGCCGAAGAAAAATATAGAGTATCTAAGATTACAGATGCGGCCTTTGAAGAATATAAGCATCTAAAGAACATTCTTAAGGAGAAAAGAAAATAGAAAATTATACTTTAACTTTTCCTTCAAATCCGCCAATGATGTTACCGCGCAAATTATTAATGATTTGTTACATAGGTTTGGAGCTTATAAATCACTGCAAGAAAACTCCCTACTTTAGCGGGGAGATGAATTGCGGTTAAACTTAAATATTTCAGCGCCCACTTTAAAACTGGGATGTTCCTGATCAGCTCGACACTAAACCTGAAATTAAGAGCCTACCCTCATGCCTCTCGTTAAGGCATGGAAGTGGCGGAGCTGTGAGCCCCGTAAACTAGCATATGAGGCTGGAGGCGAAAAGCTTCAGCTAAACGCCGGAAGCTCCCGACTGAAGTCGGAAGCAGTTCACGTAGTTGGTTATAGGTGATATAGAATGGGCGATATGGCTCTTATGTTTCCCTTTATATTTCTCTTTTTCCCTGTTTGCGCTTGTGTTCATCGATTAACTATTGGTAAAAAGGATGTTGCTGAGGTTTTTAAGAAATATTATGGTAAGGTATTTTATGTTTCAGGAATATTTGTAGCGGTATTGTCACTGATATTAATATTTGCTTTCAACATTGTTTTCGTGGTCAACCCATTTTTGTTCATGTTTTCCGGCTTAACTTTAACTGTTCCACTTCTTGTGACATTTCTTTTTAGAAGAAAGGAAATTATGGGGAAAAACTTTTTGCTGTTTCTATTAACGTCGATGTACACTTTGGGGACAATTATTATGCCTATATTTTCCTTGGGCTCCTCAATACTCGTTCATAGACAAATAAACATAATAATTTCAATATATTATGTAGTTTCAATCTATGTTCTAACTCCACTAATGCTTATTACCTACAAGTCTTTGACAATTCTAAGAGGAGCTACAACGACCAGTTAAATAAATCACACTTCTTTTTATAGCTATCTTAGCCATATATTACTAATTATATGGATATCTTATTTATGGGTCAGTGCACTTTGATATTGACGAATTTTTAGCGAGGATGAGAGACGAGGGAAGCTGGGAGAAGGGAGCAATAACCGGAAAAACCCTTGGTATCGGAATTCTACTCTTCCTTATCGTTACATGTTTCCCTCTATTTTATGTCGAAGCTTGGCCAAGTAAATTTGTGAGTAAGATTTATTATATACTTCTCTTTTGTACTTTAGGCTAGGTGATTGGTTTGGTGTACATTCCTTTTAAAGATGTATTTTATAGTAGGAGAAACACTATTATATTTTTGTTAGTGTTTAACGTTCTTGGTATCTTATGGGGGGCCTCTGGATACGGTGAACCGATATTAACGTACATATCTCTACTTTCATTTGTCCCAGTTGTTTTACTTTTTCTCCAGATAGAAAATTTAAGTTTAATGAAGAAAAAGGGGTTTTTCCCGGCTGAGAATGAATTTCTAAGTTATGCAAAAGGTCTTTCAACAGCGCACACCATACTGGGAGCTTTAGCAAGTCTTCCATGGACAGTTTTCTGGGCATGGTATGTAAAGACATACTCGGACACATATCCTATTCCACATGTTCCTTTAATTTCTCAAATATTCCTTGTTGTAGTAGTTATCACTATATGCTACTGGACCATGACTTTCCTTACATATGTATCTACATATATGGTTGATCCTGAACTTTCAATTATATTTCAATCTAAAAAAACCATTAACTCAGCGTCTCTTGAATGGAAACATGTTAAATACTCTTTGCTGCTCATAGCGATTCCATTTACATACAGTATCTTGGTGGTTATTGCCCCATTAATGTATGTTTTGGATGTTTTGGTTGGTAAAGAATATTTCCCATATCCAGATCTGCTTTTAAACATCATCGCCATGTATCTCATTGTTTTTTCAACTGTTTCTGGGAAACTTTTAATGCATAAAGGTGAAAAACGTGTAGCAAATATTATTGGAGGTTAACACCATTTCATCAATGCTATAACATTGAAGTTGATGATTTCAACTCTAAGTTTTTACCACATGAAGTGAAACATATAGCAAAATTGCTCGGAAACGGTGTATTGTTTATTCATGTCCTTTTTATCTATTCAATCGTTAAACAACGTTAAGTATACATGAACAAGTACGGTGATTTCAAGGAATGATCACAGCGGAATCTACGGTTTAGCAATGCTTATGGGGCGATTTCATTATGATCTAAGAAATTGATTTTATCAACTGATATTCTAGGTTATTTTCTCTGCCAAATTCTATGAGGTTTCGATCACACGTGTATAGTGTCATTTTGGTTTTCCTCCAGAAGACAGCTAGAACTGCATCGATGAACTCTAGCCACATGGTTTCTTTTGGGCCTCTTCTCTGGAAAAGATCCGGTCTTTCTATGATTAAAAATAATGCTTCCATTAGATTTTCACT
>CAYYZD010000111.1:0-5443 GCA_964476035.1 uncultured archaeon | reverse complement strand
CAATTAATAAGATTCTAGAGGAGATTAAAGCAGTTCGAAAAGAAGTTAAAAGACTAGAAAAGATGAAAAATCATTAAGTCACTTTGTGGCAAGCCACCTGCCTAGTTTCTTTCGGTCACATAGAAGTTAGTTACACTCATAATCAAACACGGCTTTTACATAAAAATTGTTCTAAAGAAAGTTGATGACTCTTCTTGATAAGAAAAGCCAGCTTCTCTAATGATTCATACGTTTTGCCAAAGACCCCCTACTATGGGATATTGGCTGTTGTTTTAAGAAGAAAGTTCTCTATAGTAAGTGAGATGAAGGGAATGCCAACAGTATACGGGGAGACACGAAGCCGTTTTATCAAGCTTGGGTTGACACTTCGGAGTTTTCATCTGTTTCTTCCCATATTTCTTTGCAAGTTTCTTCAAGTTTCTTTCCATAAGCTTATTAGCCGCTCTTTAGTCAGAGATGCTAAGTAAATAAATTCCATGCATCCAAAAACAAGAAAAGATTTAACTTTGAGGGAGGCAATAGAAGAAACTTCCACAAACGCTAAATTTTTAAATATATCAATAGTCTTATCGCGGAAGAAGTGATGCCAAGAAAAGCAGTTTTTGGAATAATGCTGACGTTATTGCTACTGCTTATAATGGACTTGACATTTAATAGCATTCAAACCCTTTCAACATTAAAAGTCCATGCCTATAATGATTCAGGTACTACTGTGGGTGGTGTGATATCAGAAAATACAACATGGACGTTAGAAAACAGTCCGTACATTTTTGTTGACAACGTTATAGTACTTGAAGGGGTAACTTTGACTATAGAGCCAGGAGTTTCAATAAATTTTGACCTTTGGATGTTAACAATTAATGGTACTCTATATGCAAGAGGCAACCAAAGTCATAGAATTATCATGTACAGTTACGAGGAACCTTTGTTTAAGTACTACCCAAGAATAGATTTTACTCCCTCGAGTACACCTTGGGATGAGATTAAACAGCTAGGCTGTATCATAGAATATGCTGAAATTAGATTTTATTATCATTCCAGCGTAATGATTAGAGGGAATTTTGCAAAAATTTCAAATTGTATAATAATTAGTCATGGTTCGACTGCTCTTAGCACTAAAGGAATAGTTTCAAACAATAAAATTGTAGGCTACTATATGGGAATCATCGCTGGTGGAAATTGTACAGTTTCACATAATATCGTTTTAGATGCAGAGCACGGTATTCACTTGGGGAAAAGCTCCCCACGCTATCCTTCTGATGCGGATTCGCCGATTGTAGTTGGGAACTTATTATTGGATAATTACTATGGGATTACTTTAGGTGGTAGTTGGGGGCGTCCGTATATAGCTAATAACACACTAGCGAGGAATGTATACGGTTTTTTGTGCCCATCTTGGTACAGTGGCGGAAATTTTACAATTGTCTATAATAACATATACGACAGATTCAAAGTCGAGAAAGAAGACCCTAGAATCACTATAAACGTGACTCATAACTGGTGGGGAACAACTAACACTTCGCTTATTGACCAGAAAATATATGACCAAAACGATAACAGAAGGCTATGTCTCATAAATTATAAGCCTATTTTAACCTCACCGGCGATGGCTCCTCCAGTTCTTTCAAATATCCAGATTTCTGCCGTAACACAAGAGCCCGAGCCAGAGAAAGTTGAACCTCACCAAGAAGTAATCGTTAGAGCTAATGTTACCGACCAAATCTTTGGAGTAGGTACAGTTATGCTTGGCTATTCAACCGATGGAGGCTTAACATGGAATCGCTTAACTATGTATTACAATGAAACATTAGGACTGTACGAGGCGGTGATTCCTGGGCAGGAAGAGAACGTGTTTGTAAAATATTATATCTACGCCTCAGACAAGATTAACGAATACTACGTCAATGAAGATAACAATGGACAGTACTTCACTTATACGGTAGTACCAGAGTTTCCATCAATCACTATTCTACTGCTCCTCATGCTAGTTACTTTAATCGCAATTATTCCTTTGAAAAAGAGAAAAACGAGACTTACCATATCCTGACAGTATAGAGTTTCTTTAGATTTTACTGGTAAATTGGTGTTGAAATTCCCTCCCCGGCGCCAATTTATCAGTAAAATTTGCACTTTACGCATTAGCAAATAGCATGCACATAGTCTGGGTTCCAACATCACCGTACTCATGGCAAAGTTTCATAAGCATAGACCCGCCATCCTGCATTTTCATACTTCTTCTATGGTTTTATCGGAGTCTTAGCAATAACCTATGGATTAGTCCCTCTTCGTGAATGGTTCAGTAAAAACATTAGTTGAAAAGGAAGAAATTGAGAGAAGAGGTATCGTTTTCGCTTAGTGGTACCATTGCTTACGGTTTTTTAGAGCATGTTTTCTCTTGGTATAAAGATAGAGGAATACCACTAATATAACAACTGGGAGAACAATTATCACTAAGGTGTTCCCTAGAGAGTAGTGTAGGATGCTGGTGGCAGTCGTGAATTCTAGTTTCTCAACCTTAACGTTTATTCCAAGTATGGGGGTCCACGAATATATGATCGTTTCATAGTTTCCTTCACCCGTTTCTGTTGCTTCCACGCCGTTGACTGTAACTATTGCTTCCTTAACGGGTGAACTATCATATTCAAATGAGGCAAAAATTTTGATTTTCACCTTTCCCGGAACTAGAGATACGGTTTCGATGCGGGTTGTAATCCTATCAAATATACAGCTGACCTCATTCGTGTCAAATACAGTTATACCATACTTATCATCAATAATAGACGCAGCCTTATAACCGTACTTGCCCACACTATTTTTTGTCAAGCTGTCATTGAGGAATATGGTGCCCTCAAACGGTTCCATATCATACTGGTACCAACCTCTCCAAGATATTTGGACTGAGTCATTTACGTTTATGCGACTTTCGGCTATAGAGATCTGCACGGTAACCTTGTCAAATATTATGTAGAAAGAGTTTGAGGTGAACATGCTTAGACCGTAGAGGTCATCTTGTATTTCTGAAACCGTGTATGAGTATTTACCAACTTTGTTTTTGGTTAGAGTATCATTTAGAAAAATCTTTCCGACGAACGGATGATTGTCATATTCGTATACCCCCGACCAAGTATAGATTCCGGTGCTTCCCACATCAATTCTGCTGTCAACAACAGATAAGGCGATTTGAACTCTGTCCCAGATAATTACTGGGTCATTTACGATTTTTTCGTAAATTGTCCTTCCGTTGCAATAAACACCAGTAATATGCCATGAACGTTTTCCAACTGTATAGTAGGTCGCGTGGATAGTAACCCATCCACTACTGTTCGTGACGTATCCTGTCCCGTTAATGTAGATATATCCTCCAACTACGTCGGATCCATCCAAGGCCCACTTTGCGTGAAAGGCAACAACTTGCGTGGAACCCACATCACACCGCTGATCGCTGATGAATACTTTATCAATTATAACGTAATTTTCAACAGTTATGACGTCATATAGTTCTACTGGCCTATGATTGTGGGCCGTTACAACTAAAGATAATACTGTTTCATAATTCGGAGTAGTAAAATATGCTTTTCCCTCACTATCAGTATGAAGCACCTCGTAAAATATCCTATTCTTGTCAAAAATACAGACTGTAGCATCAGGCACAGTCTTAACGGTTATAGATTGGCCAATCCCGACTTTACTTGGATAAGATACTTGGAGGCCCTTCGGTTGATCCGTCCAGATGGGTAATTCTGGGTCTCCCAAAAGATGCCAAGACGCATACACTTTACGGAATATTTGATCATTTAAGTATGAGCGATAATATGTGGATAAATCCTTCTTTGCATATAATAAAGATAATCCCGCTCTAAAATTACCAGTTTCGGGATTAAGGAAATTGCTCCAGAAAAAGGTTTCAGTTTCTTCAACGGTCCATGTAACTCTACTCCAACCTATATAGGCAATAGCTCCTCCAGTTGGATGCTTTACGAACTCTTCCGCCAAGGAGGTATCTCCCCATATTGTCCTGTACCACCATGCACCAGCAGTTTCTATGTCAAAAGCAGTAGTAAGGCATGAAAGAGCAAAAATTAAAGGGGGTTTCCCATTGTTATTCAAGTTCGGCACATCACTAGCACCCAAGAATGGGTCCGGTAGAATCCATGACCACCATTCTACGTCGTAAAAAGCCCTGGGAGAGCCATGAGCCATAACATTCACAACGGATGCTCCGCCATTTAGAGCGTCAATAAGGTCTGATCTGCTGATATTATTCACTACAGTATTATGATAAAATTTCAAAATATTCATCTGGTCAGGTAGCATATTCCCAATAGTTTCTTTAACCGTTACGCCGAAATCCTCCCAATATTCACCATCAAGCTTAATGGGAGCCCCGCAAAAAATTGCGGTCGTATACCAATTAGCATCATCAGCTGGGAATTTTTCGTAATTTATGATTTTGTTAACCATTGCTTGTAACTCGCTATAACTATTTGCTGGTAGCCGTCCGATGGCTATTTCAGGCTCCCAATCCATCTCGTCTTTTATAGAGTATTCTGAGCTTTCTCCGTAAATTCCGTCTCCGTCGTCATCCCAAGTGCCATCAAGTCCAGCATAATACCAATCTGTAGGTTTTAAGGTGCCATCAGGAAAGTATGGAAGAAGAGGATCCCCCTCCGCAGTATCAGGATTATGCACATAACGTGTTGGGATAAATCCGACATCTCCTGCCAATAGAACGTACCGAATTTGCCATTTCATGTATGAGTCTTTAATGAACTCTCTTATCTTCCACGCGAGATCTTTTCCCATATAAGTACCTTCGATATCTTCAACAGTTGCCACATACGTGGGCACTCCTTTCAATGTTTTCCATTCAGCCAAGGGTTTAACAGCACCGATCCAAGATTCAGGAACAATTATGAGATAATCATACTTCCCCTGAACCGCGACCTTTTGAGTAGATAATTTCGAGTTGTTCTCATCAGCAACCTCAGAAGCTGAAACCATAGACAAAAAGCAAAATGATATGAAAACAAACATTGCAAAAGCACTAACGATAAAATTTTTCCGCTTCAGCATCGCAAATCATCCTCTTGGCGTGCACATGAGATATTCGAATTTTCTAATAAAAACTTTCTTTAGCACACGGGGAACTAGTTGCAAAAAATCAAGCCTTTCCTGTTGCCTTTCCCAGTACGCATGTGCACACAGCAAAACTTTTGTATGGTCAGGTGTGGCCTTGCAGAGTTCACTACAGTTTCTCTGAAAGCAAAGGCTACCCAAAGTTAATTCATTGGTGTCTCTCCTTTTTTAAATCAATTCAACTTTATTTCGTAACAGATGAATGTTGCAATAGTTTTAAAAAATGTTTTTACCAGTAAATTGGTGCTGAAATCCCCTCCCCGGCGCCAATTTATCATTTTCTAGGCTTTCACTTTTATTAAATAGA
>CAYYZD010000110.1:0-5479 GCA_964476035.1 uncultured archaeon | reverse complement strand
AGAGGGAAATTATGCTGAGATTATCTATGGGAGTATTAGAAGCACCAGATAGAGCCGACTTTTTAAGATTAACGGAACTTGTAGACGACGTCGCCGGATATATTGTAGGTGCTGGCCGTAGACTTACGCTCTTAGATCCTAAAAATTTCCCAAGAGAAATCAGAGAACATTTCGCTATGTTTTCTAAGGGTGTAACAAAAATTGCCGATCTGGTTAAACAGGCAATTGAAGCACTAAGAATAAATGTTGAAGAAGCCCTTAGAATCGTGGAGGAAATAGAGAAATTGGAGACGGACATGGATGACCATTACCACGAAATCTCAAGCAAAATCATCAAGCTTAGTGACAAACTCAGTACACCAACACTTTTAACGGTGAGAGATTTCATAAACTTAATAGAATTTGCAATAGATACAGCTGAAGACGCGGGAGACCACATTCGGATGATAGCAGTAAAACACTACATCTGAGACACGTTTAATGGAATAAGTATACAAAAATTGGTTATAAGCTAACTTGGAGAATACTTTGTCCTGGTTGGATTTTTCGAACAGCCTTAACTTTGTTTTCAATAAGAGTGACAACATTACTCGCGGAGAAAGGCAATTCAACACTTCCTTCACCGTCTACAAGAATAATAAATCGTTTGTCTTTATTTTTACCCACATAAAAGACAGCTATACCAGCGACTAAGAACCCAAAGCCATGCAGAACAAACGTAGTGGTTGCAATAAAAATAATGCCTGCAAGCAATAAAATATATCCAATATTAAAGAAGAGAGTCGAATGATCTCTAGCCAATATAATTGTATGAACCTTGCTATATGATATTTCCCGTGAACGAATTTTCTTTCTTCCCCTCCAAGTCTCAACTATAAATTTCTGGGCATCTAAACGGATCATGGTGTCATGAGTTATCTCAAAAGCATTTTTCACACCTTGCATATACTTCAGCCTCCTCACGCTAACTTAAATCATAAATATTATGTATAAATTTTATAGGGATCTAATGATTTCAATCTTCTCTCCCCACGACTTTAAGCATGATCGTCGTAGTATAGTCAAGTGAATTTATGGTAACAGTTCCAATTATGGCTATTTTAAATAAATGAAAACTTAGTTTAACAAATCCATCGCGCAAACAGCAACTATGAGCGATTTACTCTTTATTTACAGCGTATAAACCTTAGACTCTTTAATTAACAATTTTTAAATTTACGAGAACCGAAGAAAAAATACTAAAAATAATAAAAAGAAATTGATTAACTATCGTCTTCTTTTATCATGAACTATGTTGTCTATTGCTATTACAAAGCCAAGTAGCTGTAATCTATTTACATCATCTTTAACAACACGAACAGCATACTTATCACTGAAATCGAAAAGGCCTCCACCTAAAAAGAGATCTCTGAAAGCATCAGCCTTACCGACCTGTGCTACCAAATTATTTTTAGTGTCAAATATTTTGAAATCCCAGCCAAACAAATTACCTTTTGCAATCAAAACTTTTCTGCCTTTTTCGTCTTCAAGCCACAAAGATGGGCGGAAAAAGCTCAAAAGTTTCTTAGCAACCCTACCCACAAGCCTATCATTTGCATCCTTAATATCATAGGTTGGACGCAGCGCAACAATTTTTCTATGAACAGCGCCAACCATAGTTTGATTATCAGCCTCTCTAAGCTCTATCAAAGCTCTCAAAGAAATTAGTCGGCGATGCATACGACCAATAATGTTTCCATGTTCGTCGTATAGATCTCCGTAGCCCAGGTCCCAATACTTCTCCTTAACAAAATAATATTTCCTTGAAGGATCTAAAAGATCGCTACGAGTACTACGAGTAGTGAGTGGAGGCATAGTTTCGCCAGTTAGTGGCTGCCCGCACTTTGAACAAAACTTCGCATCTGGCACATCGATTTTATTTCCACAATGTGGACAAAAATCCACTTTCATCAACTCCAAATATATGATATTTTATTTAATTGGGGTCTTATAAACCCTTCGAAAATGTAGTAATAACTATTGAAACAAATTGGGTAGAACTTCCACTAAGTGAAAAATTTCGAAAACCAATTAACATCCTACATCCAACTATTATCTCAAATATGAAAAGTGGAGTGTGAAAACTTGAAGTTTGAAAGAACACTTTTAATGATACCAGGACCGACTATTTGTACCTCAGAGGTCCTAAGAGCCTTAAGCAAGCCTACTCTATCCCATGTAAGTTCAAAATTCATAGAAATATTCTCAGAAACGCTCAAAGAGCTGAAAAAGATATTCCTAACCGAAAAAGCAGAAATGTTCGTTATAGCTGGAAGCGGAACCCTAGCCATGGAAATGAGCATCGTAAACATGTGCGAATCAGGAGACAACGTATTGGTTCTTTCAAACGGCTACTTTGGAGAAAGATTCAAAGAGATATGCGAAAGATACAACCTTAACGTAGATTACATTGAAGTAAAAGAATGGGGTGAAAATATACAACCAGAAACTGTAAGAGAGAGACTGGAAAAGAAAGAATATAAAGCAGTAACCCTAACACACGTGGACACCAGTACAAGCGTATCTGCAAAAGTAAAAGAAATAGGGGAAATCGTAAAAAACACAGATGCGGTATTCATAGTTGACGGTGTCTGCGCAACGGCAGGGGAAGAGGAAAGAATGGACGAATGGAACATAGACATGCTATTTACAGCATCACAAAAAGCTATTGGAGTTCCACCTGGACTAGCAATATTAGCCTTTTCTCCAAAAGCTTTAGAAACGTATGAAAGAAGAAAAGAACCAGTAAAATCATATTTCATGGACATCGGCCTATGGAAACCCGTAATGGACGCATATATCGAAGGAAGAGCAGCTTACTTTGCAACCCCTCCAGTAAACATGATATACGCGTTACATGAAAGTGTTAAACAAATTCTAAAAGAAGGAGTAGAAGAGAGATTCAAAAGACATCAAATAATGGCGAAAGCCTTTAGGGAAGCATTAAAAGCGTTGCAACTGCAAATAGTACCTATAAGCGAAGAGTACGCTGCAAACACAGTAACAGGAATATATTATCCTGAAGGAGTCACAGATGAGAGATTTAGAAAAAATATGATAGAAAACGGTGTCATAGTTGCTGGGGGCCTCGGAAAGCTTAAAGGAAAAATTTTCCGAGTAGGACACATGGGAACTGTTCAACCATCAGACATTCTAGCAACGATAGCAGCGATAGAAAACTCGCTAATAAAATGCGGATATAAAGTTAAGCCTGGGACAGGATTAGAGGCTGCGCAAGAAATACTGACAAAAATATGAATTAACATTTAATCTTTTTTCTCTGGTTCAGCGAAGGGGCGAACTTCTGGAGGATACTTCTCAGTATATTCCTTAAGCCTCATGATTGCATCAGCGAAATCCTCGGCAGGGATGCCAGGAGACTGTATACCATTTCTCTCAAACACTTCCTCAATTTTCTTCACTATCTCTTCACGGTTAAGCATTATACCCTTCAATGCAGCTTCAATCTTTGAAACTCCGTCCTCGGGAACCATGAAGAAATCTCCAGTAATCATAATATCCAAAATTTTATCACCAATAACTTCAGCTGTAACTTTAATAAGCTTCTTAGCCTTATGAACAACCTCAATGACTTTAACACCATCAGCGATTTTAACAGCTCTGTCAATAGTCAAACCTCTATGCGTTAACTCAGGTATATGGAGCCACTCATAGGACATATGCTTAGGTTTAACTTCACGTTCAAAAATGCTCATTTCCTCTTCGCTAGGGTTAGATGGAATAAGCTTAATCCCTAGAACTTTCTCATACCCCTCTGCAAGAAGCTTCTTAATTTCATCAACGGGAGGTATATAGCCAAGTTCCCTTTTAAGAGAAGTAACCCATTCCCTCATACTTTTGACCATCTTATCCCTAAACTTCTCGTTTGGAATCTTTAGCACACGAGCCATAGAATCGTAATCCAGATCCAAAATAATGTTACCAACAAGAATGATCGCTTTACCGATCCTACCTGCACCATTACCGGAAATCTTCCTATTATTAACCATAACATCATTTAAAGGCTTAAATTCAGCGTTAAGACCAAGTTCTCGATAAACATAAACAGTAACCTGAAGTAGCTTTTCAAAAAGCTCATCAACTTTATGTGGAATAACCTCGCTATCTTCGCTCGCAACAACCTGATAAAAAATCTGATCACTATTTAAATAAACCGCACCACCACCCTGAGACCTCCTAATAATAGGCAAACCACGTTCCTTGCAATACTCAACATCAATTTCCTTCCCCAAGATCTGATGGTATCCTAAGCAAACATAGGGGCTTGAAGGTTGCACCAAAATAATGGTACTCGGAGATAGGCCCCTATCGATGGCGAGAGCAACAGCTTCATAAAAACATTGAGCAACATAAGGCTCAGCCATACCTAAATCGATTAGACGCCAATTCTCCATAAAACCTCACCCTTCAAATAATGCTATATAACCCTTTTAAAAACATTATGACACAGGATCAAGAAACACCAATTTAGAATAACCTAAATTTATTTTCACAGATGAACCTGCGTGCAATAACTAAAAGTTCCAGCTATATAGGATACTTCTCACAAAATTAATAAAAGGAAATCGCATGGTTTTCCACCATATTTAATTGTGTTAAAATTTCTTAGCATACAAATTTACCTACTTTGGTTTAAAGCCAATCTAACAATATATCTACTGCATCCCTCAAATCTTCTGCAGTAACATTTGAAGCTTTTACACTAAGTTTTTCTCCTTCCCTATCCAACAATATTGCATGCATACCAAGCGCCTTAGGAAGCAGAACATCATATTGAAGATTGTCGCCAATAACAACAGCTTCTTCAGGTTTAATGTTTAAAACGTCCAATACCCTTATGTATATCTAGGATTTGACTTATCGCATCCAGCCTCATATCCAGTGCAAATAAAGTCAAAATACTTTTCAATGGGCCTTAAAGTTTCTTTAAAGAAGAGGTGAGCAGTCGTGGTGACGTAGCATTTTTAAAACCGTGATCCTTTACCTTGCTAAGAACTTCCTCGACTTCAGGGTACAATTTCTGCCTACGTTTCCTACATAATTCTTTGAATTTCCTGAATGTTTCCTTATCAACCTCAACACCCAGTCTCCAAAACATTTGCATTAAGAAAGAGTCTAAGTCTGCATAACCATATTTTGGGATAATCGACCATCGTTACAAAATACCACGCTGCATTCAACTGTTGTGGAGAAATCTCGTAGCCGCGGTTGAAAAGAAGTTTAGAAGCTTCCTCATCAGAAACCTCATTTTCAACATATATAAGCGTTCCATAAAGATCAAACAAGACAGCTTTAACCCTCATAAACTCCCTTCAAACATCATAATTAAAGATCATTATTAAACATTCATCACCCTTACAATCCCGAATATAAACACTACTAACAACACTTCACTTAAAGAAATTTCATAAACCTAAAA
>CAYYZD010000109.1:0-5561 GCA_964476035.1 uncultured archaeon | reverse complement strand
TAAAATTTATCTCAAAAATAACGCGAGGAATACAAATTGTACGAAGTATTTGAAAGACATGACATAAAATTTTTGAAAGGGGCTATTGATATTCATGTACATGCTGCCCCAGATTTATATGCTAGATCTTTAAATGCAATTGAGTTAGCAAAACAAGCTGCTATGGCGGGTATGCGTGCCATTGTTCTAAAATGCCATTTTTTCCCGACAGTATTTATGGCATACCTAGCTAAAAAAGTTATAAGCAATGAAATAGATGTCTTTGATGTCTTTGGAGGAATAGTATTAAATCATTATGTCGGAGGACTAAACCCGTATGCTGTTGAAGCAGCAATAAAGGCTGGCGGAAAAATAGTTTGGATGCCAACAATTTCTGCAGAGAATCACATCAAATATTTCGAAAAAGCAAAAAAGGGAACCTGGCTGTTGAAAGGAAAAAAACTTAAGAGTGCAAAGATCGGGATATCGCCCTTAAGTAAAAAGGGTGAACTTGTTCCAGAAATGGAAGAAATTCTTAACATCATAGCCGATACGAATACAATTCTTGCTACCGGTCATCTTTCAGCTCACGAGATTGAAATACTTGTAGAAGAGGCCAAGAATTTAGGAGTTAAAAAAATTCTTATAAATCACCCAATTTTTAGCGCCATAAATATGCCCGTTGAAAAACAAAAAGAAATTGCAAAGAAAGGAGCGTATATGGAGTATGTATTTGTGGCTTTTACTCCTTTGCGCTATTCAATTCATCCAGAAGAAGTAGTGAAGATGATAAAAGAAGTGGGGATTGAACGCTCAATAATAGCTACTGATTTAGGTCAAATTGACAACCCATCGCCAGTCGAGGGTCTAAGAAACTTTATACAAATACTTTTAGAAACTGGTTTGAAACCCAACGAAGTTAGGTCTTTAGTAACAGAAAATCCAGCTAACTTACTTAATATTAAGGTAAGAAAATATGAAGTTTAACACGTGGACAACAATATTTTTATTTATAATTAATTTCATTAGTTAATTTAGTTTCACCAAAGGAGGTGAGAAGTTTTGTCGCTAACTGAAAAGGATATTCTAGATGCATGTGAAGAAATAGATACCCTACTTCTAGTTGGTGTAGGAGCTAAATATCACAAAAAAGAAGGACCGTTGCATCATCGTTTTTACGAAGCGGCAAGAGAAAAACTTGGAGATAAACCATTAACCTACATAGCTGCAGAGAAAATATTAGAAAAAGTTGAACCAGAAAGCACTGTTTTATTCCTTACAGGCTTTATGGTCCCCCCATGGATTAGAGGTGAAACTGATGGGCCTCCTGGTACCGCTGTTCTTGCTAGGTTTTTAAATTTGGGATTAGGAGTTACTCCAGTTATAATTACCGATAGAGAACAAAAAGGTATAGTAGCTGAAACATGTAAAGCAGCGGGACTATATGTTAGTGAAAACATCGATAGAGTGAAAGGAATACCAACACGGGCATTAATTGATTATTTCCCTATAAATGAAGAAAAGGCCAAGAGAAAAGCCCAAGAAGTATTAGATAAATATAATCCCTCAATTATCATTGCGATCGAGAGACCAGGTTACAATGAGAAAGGTGTATATCACAGTAGGTCGGGTATAGATATTTCTCCCGTAACTGGAAAATGCGATTACATTGTGGAACTGGCTCGAGATAAAGGAATAACTACAATTGGAATGGTTGACGGAGGTAATGAGATAGGTTGTGGATTGATTTTGGACACTGTTAAAAAATATGTGTTAAACGCCACAAAATGCAGATGTCCATGCGGCGCAGGAATTGCTGCTGTTACAGCTACAGATATTTTAATACCAGCATTTATATCAAATTGGGCTGCGTACGGAGTTGAAGCTGCATTAGCTCTCATTCTCAATCGCCCAGATCTTATGCATGATGGGGAAAGTGAAAAAAGAATAATAGATGGATGCGTCAGAGGAGGGGGGACCTCATCCCCGTTAGGAACAGCTGAACCTTTAATTGATGGACTACCCAATAAGTACAATGTTTACATAGTTGAATTACTTAATTATCTAGTGAAATCAAGAACTTACGAGACATATGCTGCTCAAAGATATAGGGAGATATTAAAGGCTCCTGAAGAAAAAATAAAGCGTATACATGAAAATATTAAAAAAGAAGCAAAATATATGCAATAAATCAGTGATATACGATGCCTATAAGTGAAGAAACTGTAGAAAAAGTTACATATAACTTAGTAAGAAGAGCAACTACAAAAATCCCTGATGACATTAAAAAACTACTTATAGTGGCTGCCGACAGTAAAGAAAATACTAAACCCGCTAAAGTTCAATTATCAGCAATCCTAAAGGGATTGCAACTAGCGGAAAGCAACTTAATACCAATTTGCCAAGATACAGGAATAATATTGGTTTATGTTGGAATTGGAAGTAACGCTAAGATAATAGGCAATTTAAGAAAGGCTGTAAAAAAGGCTGTAAAAAAGGCAACAGTGGATATTCCACTTCGAAGGACAGTGGTTAACCCATTTACTCGTAAAAACAGAAATAATAATCCCTTCATTAAATATCATTTTTTATATAACAACAAATCATATTTAGACCTAACAATTTTTGCAAGAGGATGTGGAGCAGAATACGTAACTGAAATAAAAATGATGGACCCTTTAAATTTCACAAATAATCTCAAGAAGTTTGTTATGTCGATGGTAATGGATAAAGCAATGTGGAGTTGCCCCCCAGTTATTATCGGAATAGGTATAGGAGGTACATGTGAAATCGCGATAGAACTATCAAAAAGAGCAATGCTTAGACCCATAAGTGAACGCCATCCTGACAAGAACATCGCAAAACTTGAAAGTGAGTTAATTGAATATATTAATTTGTTACAAATAGGTCCGATGGGTTTAGGCGGGTTTCCAACCTGTTTCAACGTTGCAATAGAGTATGTTTCTTCACCTATTGCTAGAGTACCAGTTTGTGTAAGCTTTGGTTGCTGGGCTCATAGGATAGCATCAGCAAGGATATATTCAGATGATAAGATACAATATTATACGTATCTATCAACATTTTATCGGGATGTCTATGAATAATGTAATACATCTTAAAACCCCAATTTCTGTTGATGACCTTCTAAACTTGAAAATAGGCGATGTCACTTTCATCAGTGGAGTGATTTTTGCTCTTAGAGACGAAGCTGAAAAAAGAATATATCAACGTTTATCTAAAGGGAAGGATTTACCCATGGACTTAAAGAATGCCGTAGTGTTTCACAGTGGTCCAATTGTTAAAAGGATTGATAATGATTGGAAAGTGATTGCTCTCGGTCCAACTACGACGGCAAGAACTGGTGTGATCCTTACAAAAGTAATAAGTTTAACAGGTATTAGAGGTATTATAGGCAAAGGAGGAATAGCCTCCAAGCACATAAAAGATATGAAATCTAGGTGTGTATATTTTAGCTTTCCAGGGGGAGCGGCTGCGGTTGGTTCCGCAGCGACTATCAAAGTGATTAGAAGATATTGGCAAGATCTTTTAGAACCTGTTTGGGAACTGGAAGTTAAAAATTTAGGACCTTTAGTGGTAGCTATAGATATACATGGGAACAATTTATATGATTTAATACTTAGAAAAGCAAGATCTCAGCTTACAAGAATACTTAACAAATTAAAATAACATTTAAGTGAAATAAAAATTTTGATTAAAATGGAACTTCTATAACTTTCATACTTTCTTAACCACAAGTAAGGAGGCTTGTTACTGCAGTTTTATAAATTCTATCATTTCGGAAAGTATAGTTTCCTCTTCTTTGGTTTAATGTCAGGAATATATCCATAGTTAGGTGTAGGCCATTTAAACCTCTTCCTTTGTATAAGTCGATATGCGTTAGCATGTCTTTTTGCTTCCCATCCTAAACCGCTAGATGTGATCATTTCAGGGTTATATTCTCTAATTTCGATATAGCCTTCTTTGACGGCCCCTTTAATGAGTTCTTCTCCTATTTTAGATCTTATTAGCACTGCATTCCATCTAGGGTCATCTTCTAATGGAATAAAGACATCTCCAAGAGATATGTCTGCCAGTTCGCTGGAAAAATCAATACACATCAGGCAAAAATCCCGTTTGTATGATGGTCCTAGAAAATGCCAGGTATATTCATGTTTGCTTGATACTTTAAGTTGTTCTCCTTTCTTGGTTTTAACTACTAGGTACCCTGGCCATTCGCCGCCACGATAATCAACTTGTTCCACATCGTTTAGAGAATTAACGTTACTGAATTCGAGTATCAGATGTTCAGTTCCCTTTAGATAGTAATTTGACGCACAAAATAATCCTATCGTTAGTACAATTCGTTGCGATATATTTTTTAGTCTTTCATTTAATTGTATTTTCCTTATACCCTGAATATGACATGGCAATCCGATGATACATAACTTTCTTAGGTTTAATTCTTGAGTTGCCTTGCGTAAGACTGAATTAACCGGAACCATTACTAAAGCTGTTTTAGCTTTACTTCTAATAAATTGTTCGGTTGTGGTAGCAATTAACGGTTCAAATTTCCAAGAATTTTTCTGGTGACCCGCAAAAATGACCCCATCTATTATTTTTTTCTCTAATGCGTAAATTACCAATGCTGTAGCAAGCCCACCGCTGCTTGAGTTGTCTCTAATATCTTTTTTTGCTGCTCGTGCCATTAAGCAATTCATATATACACCAATATCGTTTTCTAGCTTCCCTTTACGTGTTCTACCAAAAATTCTTTCTTCAATTTCGTGATATATTACTTCGTGTCCTGTACAAACTTCGTAACATAGACCACAGTCAATACAATTACCCACCAGTATAGGCTCAGGTTCGTCTGATTCATAATTTATTCTAATTGCATTGACTGGACATACCCCGACGCAAGTTCCACAACCATTACAAAGCCCGACATCAATTACACGTTCCTTTAAATCTGAGAAATTAGTCATTTTTAACACCTTTATGTAATCAAAAGTTAAAAGTATATTTTGTTAAAAGCTGCTATTAAAAATTGAGGAAATATACATATATAAAAGTTTAGGGGGAAGTTATTTATCAAAAGTTATAATAAAAGCTAGTTTGGAGGGTTTAGATAGTCATGTGTTATTTTAAAAATTAAAGGTGTGAAAAATGCTGAAATCTACATTAAAAAATTCAATTAAAACTTTTAAGATTGATATAGTTGTTGTAGGTGGTGGAGCAGCTGGATTACGGGCTGCGTTAGAAGCTAAAAAGCATAAGTGTGATGTTGTATTAATAAGTAAGCAAGCGGCTGGTCGAAGTGGATGTTCCCTTGTTAGCGCCGCCGGGTTTGCAATCGCGATCGGACGAGAAGATAGCCCAAAGATTCATTTTAAGGACACGATTGCCAAGGGAAAATTCATAAATAATGCAAACTTAGTTAGAATATTAGTTAGTGAAGGCCCTAAAGAGGTTTTATTGCTCGAAAAATTGGGTGTTAAATTTAGTAAAGTTAACAACGAGTTTGTATTAAGAAAAATGCCTGGTCATACTCATCCGAGGATACTGTATTGTTATACAAGAGG
>CAYYZD010000108.1:0-5602 GCA_964476035.1 uncultured archaeon | reverse complement strand
GCCTAACCCAATCAGGCAACTCAATCTCAACAACAATCTTCCTAGACAAATAAAACCCCAAAACACAAAACAACGACACGCTTACACCTATAATCCACACAACCACTAATAAATATAACCCGCATCCTATTCTTTTTGTTTTTGAATTATTCAGCTTCATAATTGCTAGACCTACTTTAATAATTCTAAAGCCGCAATGTTCATAGAACCTTAGTCCTGCTAGGTTTTCCAAGCCTACAATCAGCCTTAAGGTTTTACATCACCTTTTCCTAGCTATTTCTATTTTCCTGTTGAAAGTATCGTCATCAGATTTCCTCTTTCTACGTCTTCTTCATCGTCTATTCCATCGTCTATCCATGTCTTCCTACCTTTCAATTCTGAATGTAAAATTTTTGCATATATTTGGTAATGTTAGCGAAGGAAGTATTGAAAGGATTCTTTAAATTTAAAAGTGTTAAGTAAAAGGGTTTCAATAAATTATTTTATAAGAAGGGAATCGCATGCCTCTGCTAAAGAGGATTGTTGATGGCTATATGCGTGGGGTTTCTGGGATAAGTGAACTTTGTGATAGGTGTCTTAGGACGGAGAGTTATGATGGCAGTGTTGTTTTGATGGTTATTGATACTGCTTTTACTTCAATTGGTTTGAATTATTTTACCGCTGTTGTTCCTAAGGTTTTGAAGTTTAGGAAAAGGTTTGTTGTGAATGAGAAGATTAGGAGTTTAAGAGATCTTGTTAGGGCGGATATAGATGAATTGAGGAGTATGTGGAAGAATAGTAGATCTTGGCACATTGCTAGGGAGATTGCCTATTTGTCTACGATTAGTGGTGATGATAGAACGTCTCTTAGAAGTTGGGCTAGGAATGCTTGGCTTTGAGGAACGGCGAGAAGATCCTATTGGTAGGATTAGGGGTGTTAGTGTTGTTACTTTTCAGTATTTTAGGATGATGGGAGGCATCGACACTGTGGTGCCTGATAAAATAGTTAAGAAGGTGATAAATGGGATCTTGGTGAAAGCTGGCTATGAGCCAGTGGATGATGATATAATGTTTGTTAAGAAAACTGAGGAAATTGCCTTAACATGTGAATATAGGCCTATTGAGCTTTGCTGGGTGACATGGCTTATACAACCTGAAGGTAAAAAGATGAGGATGAAAAATATTCGGATGTTCTCTCCAAGATTTGACATTAAATCAACCGCAAAATCAAGCTAATGGGAAATAACGATCAACGAAAGGGTTTTAGATAAACGTTGTTCTTATTAAGAAATAGGGGAATTGAGGGACGGTAAAGTTGTCAAGAAATACTAAGGTCGCTAATAACTAAAAACAAGTTTTATGTTATGCTCAAGGTATTTTTCATTAATCGTCAAATGATAAAACATGAAATTTACTGATGTTTTAATCAGTTTGTTGGTTTATATTAATTTTTATATATACTTTTGAGGATTTAAAACTGTTTGATGAAATAGATTCATTAACAGGATGTTTTGGAAAGGGCGTTGTATTTGTTTTTGTTTGATTATTTTCTTTTTCCTGCTTGTTTTATTGCTATAGCGATTATTGATAGTGCGATGAACCCTAAGAACATGTAAGCTTTTGATCGTATATTTGTGGTTGGGGAGGGAAGTTGTTCTTGTTGTGATGATGATTGTTGCTCCTCGGTTGGTTTTTCCACTTCTATTTTGACGTTAATTTGTTGGAGTGTGCAGTTCATGGCGTCTGCTTCATAAAGGGGTAGATACTCGTCTGCATATCCGTAAATTCCTATTTTTATATCGATGTTTAGAGTTGGGTTTATTGAGACCATTACGTTGTCATTTTTAACAGCGACCGTAAAATGTTTGCGTTCATCTGCATTAAATTGTAAGTTTTTTACATTTACTGTTCCGTTTACAACTTTTAAGTTAATGAGTACACGTGAATTGACGCTTATGCGAAGTCTCATTCCTAAACCTACATAATAAGAGTATATTTCCGTGCTACCAATAGGTAAATTAGAGTTTAGGACATTTTCTGTGCCACTAATGTTTGCTAAAATTGTCATATTTCCGTCGGTTACTCGCGCCATAAATGTTGTTTGGGTCATACTTTCTACGGTTGAGCTGTAGGAAAGTATTATTGGGATTGAAATATTTAACTTTAGAGATATCATTTCGTCTTTAATGATAATTGGGTATGTGTTAACCCAGTAAATAGTGACTCCTTTCTCTAGTTTCATTGTAAGCCAATTTTGATCCGGCCAACGAGCAAAATACTTTGGTTTTGGCCAATCTCCGCCTGTGACTGCTTTAGAATAGTATTCAAAGTAAATCCCCATTTCTCCTCTGGACTTTAAATGAACTAGATCCGTTGAGGTAAGCATTATTTCAATTACATAATATTCTTTGTTAAATTTCTTAGTTAAGCCAATTGCATAGAGCCATTGGTTACCAAAAAATAGGTTTTCTTCTTCATGAACATTTATTGGTAGCCATTCAGTTTGATATAAAGTTTCTGGGCTAATTACGAACCAGATGTCTCCTTCATCTTCCTTTTCATTGCCATTTGTATCAATAGTTATCCATAGGGAGCCGAGTCCTTCATGTTTAGATATATTTTCTATTAATATCAAGAGGTAGAGTTTTGTGATGAGAGGATCATAGGCTACTCTTATTTCTCCATTAATAACTCCGTCTTCTATGAATCCGGTTAAACCGACACGTTCGTACACGTTTGCTTCAAATTTTAATGGTTCACACTTGTCCCATTCATCTTTTTTGATTATACCATCTATGGAGGGATATTCCATTATTAGTGGTTGGGCGTAAATTTCTTTAAGGGAAGTAGAAGCTTTTTGCTTTTGGGTTTCACCGGGTTTAAAACACGTTGCTGCTGAGAATAAGAGGAGGAAGATTAAGGCTAAACCAAAAAATCTTGTTTTTAAATTAGGGTATGTTAATATTTTGCTAGGTAAGAGAGATTTCAAAAAATCACCTCTCACCTCTCTTTGAATATAAAATTTTGTCAACGAGTATTTAAGTTTTATAGCGTGCGCTATCAAAGGTAAGAAGGTTTAGGTCAGGTTGTTTGGCTCTTTGAACAATCATGGAAATTAATGGGATAAATGGCCAAAGCAATCAAGTTCTTAGGAGAATTATAAAAGAATATTTCAACAGATTATCAATATTAATTACCCAAATACCATTTGAGATTAGGAGACTGCTGCCCCCGCCTTACATGTTATATAATGAATTTAAAAGCTATCTTTTTATGATCCATCTGAAAGGCTAGGTTTTTAAATTTACAGGGAAAGAGCCAGTAGATTTTCCATAAAAACGAAAAAGCGCGTGTCTACTGTTTGCCGGAGTAGTGGTCGACGAAGAAACCCAAGCCCAAATCTTCCAAATAGCTTTTGAAGAAGCATGGGACAAACTAAAAGGATTTTTCATTACCAACTGGTCAAGAAACCTAAACTACTCCTACAACATTCATGGACTTAAAGCCGAAGAAATAATAAGAGAATGGGCACCAAAAACCAAAACACAAACAATATGGAAAGTTTAATCCTAACAACCACCACAACACCAACAACATCCTTAATGTTTTTAATCTTTACAATTAAAAGGCAAATAAACAATCTCAGCAAATCTCAAAGCCTCCTCCTCACCTCTAAAAACTCAACACATTCTCTGCTATTTAGACGCTAGTAAACAATCATAAACTAATTCTAATACCTCTCACCTTCAACATGACATAGCGCACTGTATTAACGTCCTTGCACAAACCAAGGCCAAAGAAAGAGACAGCTATAAACAGAATAAAAATGTAAAACAGTAATTCTTGAGGTCTAGACATAAATAGGCATTAATTAAGCAAATTTAATAAAAAAGAAGATAATGCAAGTTTTGACATATTTACAGTTGGGGTGGACAAGAACAACGAATACTAGAATTCGGAGTAAGTACCTATCTGCGTGGATAAGATATTTTATGAAAATTAAGAATAATGGATTTATTAGAGTTTGGAATCATCCTCCCAGAATTATCACCGGTGAAAGAAATCTAGCTAAGTACCAAATTATTTTGGAACGAATAAATAATTAGTTTTGCCGAGAAATGGAAAGACAATATTTAAAACATTCGAAAAATTATCTATTCATGGTGAAAATAGTGAGTAAGCAATCATTAGCAAAAAGAAAATCAGAGCCTTCCTATTTTGAACTGCAATCTTTATGGGGATTCACAAAACACGGTGGAGGGTTAAAAGCTACACAAGAGTTAATTGAATTATGCCATGTAGATAAAGCTAAATATGTCCTGGATGTTGGTTGCGGCGTTGGAGCAACCTCTTGCTACATTGCAAAAAGACATGACTGTAAAGTAGTTGGTGTAGACATTTCTGAAAGAATGATTGCACAAGCGAAAGAAAGAGCGAAAAGAGAGAATGTAAAAAATAAAGTTGAATTTAGGGTAGCAGATGTACAAGACCTCCCCTTCAAAGAAAACACTTTTGACGTAGTTATCGGCGAATCTATAATTGCATTCCTAGAAGAAAAGGAAAAAGGTATAACAGAGTGCAGACGAGTGGTAAAAACAGGTGGATATGTGGGCTTCAATGAGGGAACTTGGACAAAGAAGCAACCCCCAACCGAACTCATTAAATACATGTCTCATCTCACTGGTGCTAAGTTCGAAACTGCCGAAAACTGGAAAAAATTAATGGAAAATTCCGGATTAGAAGACATAGTGGTAAAGACCTACAAACTTAGCATCTTAAGCAAAATTGATGAAATTAAAATGTACGGATTGAAAGATTATCTAAGATCTTTCCATAGGTTCTTATCCTTAGGCCTCAGAAGTTCAACTTTTTGGGTATATGTGAAGGAAGCTTGGCCCCCTAAGAGCGTTTTTAAGAATTTTTTCGAATATTTTGGATACGGACTATATGTTGGCAAGAAATAAAATGAGAAACAACACCATTATCTACAACAAGCTACCTTTTAACAGAAACATTCATACCAACCAGACTATTTCCATGGGAAATTTGTTTATGTTAACTGCTGGAAGTATGAGAGAACACATAAATCAGTTAAAAGTGGCATAAAATTATTAACCAGAAAATCTTAAGTAGCATTTCTCCGAAGCCGACAAAATAACCTTTCGACTTCCACTCCGCCCTTTCTTAACAAAATTTAATTTATGAAGATGCTTAGTTCCTTAACGAGAGATGCTTTCTGTGTAGTTTACACATTATGCAAAGTATTGGAAATCAACGTCATGGAAAAAGAATAAAACCAAAAGATTTTTTTAAATTTTCACCAAATTTGTCCATGTAAAAACAAAAATTATTACTTTTCCTTCCGATTTTCACAATTTTTCTTCCTTAATTCTTTCAATCTCCTATCAACTAGATTCAAAACCATATCTATCATTTCACTTGTAGAAGAGAAAGTTATAGCTCCAGACCCATAAATAATGTCAGGCACATATGTTGGCAGTTTTTCAACTTCCTCTCAAACTATGCGCGCTACAGAAATACAGAAAATTTTAAAACTAAATTTCCCTGTAAAATTCTTCTTTCTTAGCCAATTTTACCACAACTACCTCATTCTTCTCAAAAT
>CAYYZD010000107.1:0-5607 GCA_964476035.1 uncultured archaeon | reverse complement strand
CTTTTCTCTAGATCTAAGTTTACCGCAATTTTTGAATTGCAAAGTAGTGTACTTATCGTTTAAAAAAGTAATGCGAGTCAGGGGAGCATTTCATCGACTAATACCGTACTTTATCAACTAACTTCGACATTTCAAGTAAACCATTAAATCGAAAACAACAGTTTTTAAGTAATAAAATAGCATACATTGCCATTTTAAGAAAATAATGCCAGCTAAAGGGGTATTTTATGTCGAAAAAATATTTGCTACGTTTATCCGAAATCTCAAGCGAAAACAGGGATAAAGTTGGTGGTAAAGCTTTAAATTTAGGTATACTCTACAACAAGGGGTTCTTGATACCTAAAGGTTTTGTTGTTACAACCGATGCCTATGTGAAGTCCCTCAAGGAAAATTCTTTGGACAGTTGGTTAGAAGAAAAACTTAGAGAAATTAATTTTGAAGATCCCAATTCTGTTGAAAATTTTGCTAAAAAAGTTAGGGAGTTTTTCGAAAAGGCGAAGCTTCCTGAGGAAGTTGTTGAAGAAATCAAAGTGGAATATTATGATAGTGGTTTTAGTAGTGTTGCTGTGCGTTCTTCTGCAACTTCAGAAGATTATATTACCGAGTCTTTTGCGGGTTTGATGGAAACTTTTCTAAATGTTAGAAGCTTTGAGGAGCTTATTGAATGTATTAAACGTTGTTTTGCATCACTTTGGAGTGTTAGATCAATTACTTATATGTATAGGAAGGGAATTTTTCCTCTAAGGGTTAAAATGGCTGTTATTGTCCAAGAAATGGTTGACGCTAGGTGTGCGGGTGTTCTTTTCACGGTAGATCCTGTTTCCTTAGATGTTTCTAAAATGGTTGTTGAGTCTAATTTTGGTTTAGGTGAGTCTGTCGTTTCGGGTGAAGTTATTCCTGATCGTTTTGTGGTTGAAAGAAAGCAAAGTAGAAAATCTATATCTTTTAGAATTTTAAGTAGGGAGATCGGTGAGAAAAAAGTTATAACTATCTTTTCTAATCAACCTTCAGGGTCAGGTGTTGAACACGTAAAAGTAATTGAGGATAAAGGTGATTTGCCCTCTTTAAGTAACCGCGAAATCTTAAGTTTAGCTGAAATAGGTGTACGTGTTGAAAAATGTTTCGAGTATCCACAAGATATTGAATGGGCCATTGACAAAAACGGAAATATTTTTGTTCTTCAGTCTCGACCAATAACCACCTTACCTAAGGTTGAGGAAGATGACATTGTTTGGAGTAGAGGTTACTCAGACGATTACTGGAATGACACTGTCTCACCGCTTTTCTTCGAGCTTTTGGGTGACCATAATCTGCGGAGACGGTGAAATCCCAGTTATTAGATGTGTGTATCCATACGGGGACATCTAGATCTATGCACTTTTCGTAAATAGGATAATATTTAGGGTCATTAGGATACAATCTGTGTTTAAATGGGTACAAAGTTATACCCGAAAGTTCAAGTTTTGCTACAGCTCTTTCAACTTCTTCTACAGCTTTTTCGCCCTTATGAGGATCTATGCCTGCAAATGCTGTAAGTTTATCAGGATACTCCTTAACTATTGACGCAATATAATCATTGGACAAAGGTTTTACTCCTGTGGTTGTTTCAGCATCTTCGTTGATATGATTAGCTTTTTCAATTCCGGCCTCATCTAACATTTTCACGAAAATTTTCAAAGGTATAGCAAATTTTTCTATAAGTTTTGCCATATAATCTCTTAGTTCGTCTAATGGCATTGTTTTCTTAAGTCTTTCATACTCTTCGACAGAATATCCCACCGCTTTTACAATATTTCTACCGAAGAGATCTAAATAGCCTTCAAAATACCCCCAAGCATAAACCATGTACCTTAATATTTCTTTTGTAGGGAAAACAAAACAACATGTATCAATTGCCCTCATATCTTCCCCCAGCATCCATTTATATTTTAGATTATTATTTTGCAACTAATGTTATAAATTTAATTTATTCTGTTGATGTTTCAAGCTCATAACTGTTTAAAACAGTTCTTATTACTAACAAAAACTTATAAGAACTGTTTACGGAAGTATTCAAAAAGAGGAGGGGTTACGTTATGTTTCCCTCTGAGGAAATTGATGAGAAAAATTTTGAAGAGTTTTTAAGAAGTCAAATTAAAGAGCTTGAAGAAATGGAAAGAGAATTACAATCTTGGACTGAAAGAACCAAAATTTCTTTAAAGAAGGCATTTATTGAGCTTGAACCAAAAGATCAGGAATGGATTATGATTTTTAGAAGCAAAGTGTTTTCAGTGGTAAACATAGTGTTTAAGGGCTTGGAAAAAGTATCTTTCAGACTGTTGGATAAATTTAAGGATTTAGTTAAAGAATTTCTAATAAAGGCTTTCTCATTGCTAAGTAAAATTTTAAAGATAGCTCGTGTTGAATCAATTAGAATAACTATCTCAGTTAATCCTTCGATAAGCATAACTATAAAGCCCTGAGACCTCCGATATCCCTTAGACACGACGAGAAAATAATCAAGGCTGCTGTGTAGATTTACTTGTTAGTGGAATGTTAAGGTAAACTTACCCCTAGCGTGTTTAGTACATTACTTATTGGATTTGCAACGGTTACCCTAGCTGATCCTGCGAAAAGTAAACCGCAAATTCTCCGTGTATTGTCGTCAACAAAAATTGCTGAACCACTATCCCCTCCCTTCGAAAAACTGCCTGGGTGTATTACTATTTGATCGTCGAATAGAGCAACCCCTTTTCTATATCTAACTCGTTGTGTAGTTGCAACTTGAACTATTTCTCCATGGGTTAAGCCGGTTGTTCTGCCGCTTTTAATAACTTTCAGTCCTAGGGTTGGTTCGATAACTCCTGTTGGTTTGCCTATTTCCAAAACTTCATTTGAAACTAAATCTTCAGATATAGGTTTAGCTACAGCTGCATCTACATAATTCATGTTATATCCGAAATGTATTGGGATGAAATTCTCAAGGTAGGCTATTCGATCTTCAGGGTCCTTTCCTCCATCTATTGGACCTGGTTGCAGTATAGGATCCTCGTGGTTTGCATCGTTCTCATTTGCAAGCACATGATTGTTGGACAGTATTAATGATTCCTTTTCTTTTCTCACAAGACAGCCTAATGTACCTGCCGTAATTTTGATGTGTCCGATGGATACTCCGCCTTTTGCTGGTCTCATCCTACCTTTTCTCAAATCGACAGCTTCTTCTATAGGTCTAGGAGCAACGATTTCAAAAGTCTCTAATACGTCGGTTTTTACATCGTTAATCCATTTTGGTATAAGTTGATTACTTAAAAGTTGGGCTTCTGGAACCTTTTTATTAACATTTACAACTATACAGATTTCTTTTTTATCAAATCCAAGACGTTTATTGTGTCTCCACCCAATCCCAATTCCAATAACATTTGGTAGTTTTAGTAAGAAGTTTTGGTTTTGTTTTTTCAATTTGTTAATATAGCTGATAGCGCAACTTAAGTGATAGTATGAGTTACCAACCTTTATTTCTTCGCTGTCACTTATTGTGGAACTACAATATTCACATTTTCGTGTCATTACGTGTCACCAAGGGCTCTAACTACCCCCGTTTCTATAATTTCCACTGGGATTCCATCTATTTCTTTGGGTATCTTTCTCTTTATTTCGTCGGTTATTTTGATTACATTTACAACTATTTTTGCGCTGTTTTCTCTGCCACCTATTCCAATACCTACTACGCCTGGTATGTTCAGGAACTGCTGGAGATATTTCTTTTTGACTTTGATGGCTTCTCTTAGCGTTGCTGTACTCTTTTTCTTAGCCAATTTAATTCACCGTTTAAACTACCTTTGTTAATCTAAAAAACTTTGTGAACTAAATGCTTTTCATTCAAAAATTAAAGAGTTATGTTGCGATGAGAATGTTAATTAGTCTTCACTTTAATAGTAATTTAAAGCACTATGCTTATTCGTAGATGTAGAAGTGAGGTTTATGCGGAAAGTGTTAATTATGGTTGAAAACGATTTTGAGGATCCTGAATTCATTTATCCTTATTATCGTTTTCAAGAAGAAGGGTACAAAGTTGACATTGTGGGGTCAAAAGCTAAGGAAACCTATGTAGGAAAACATGGTTTTCCAGTAGTATCCGATCTTGCGCCAGAGGATGTAAATATTGTCGAATATGATGCTGTTATTATTCCAGGTGGCTGGGCTCCTGATAGAATGCGTAGAAATGAAAACTTGGTTAAAATAGTTAGGGAAGCCTATGAAAAGGGTAAGGTAATTGCTGCTATATGCCATGGCCCAGAGATGCTCATAGAAGCAGACATACTTAGAGGAAAGAAAGCAACTTGCTTCAAAGCCATAGTTACTGACCTTAAAAACGCTGGAGCACTTTACGTTGATGAACCTGTTGTAGTCGATGGAAACATCGTTACATCCCGTTTTCCAGGCGATCTGCCATATTTTTGCCGAGAGTCTATAAAATTGTTGAAAACTAAGGCTAACAAGTAAATCGTCTCCTTGAGCTTAAGTAACTCTGTTTCGGACACTGGATTTTCGTAGCAAAATTTTATTTCCATTTTTTAAGTAAGATTTATTGATTTTTATCTTGACAAAGAAAGTAGAAAGATGATTTGCAACACTAAAGTCGTATGCAAAGATTACATCAAAAGTGTTGATTATCGCAAAAATACACAATCAAGATTAATAAAACATGAAGAAAAACTAAAAAACAGCAAGGTAATTTTTAAAATTCCAATCAAATTAACTTACTTTTAAAATTATTATCAATGCTTCTGATATACCTCAAATTAAAAACTAAGCAGAACGAATCCACCTTCCTAAACTCAGTTTCATCGAGGTGTTTTTGTTGGAGAGGCCAATTATAATTGTTCATGGTGGTGCGTGGAATATTCCTGATGAACTCGTTGAAGATCATATTAGAGGTGTTGAAAAAGCTGCTAGTGTTGGTTGGAAAATACTTGAAAGCGGTGGATCGGCTTTGGACGCTGTCGAGGAAGCAGTGAAAACTATGGAGGATGATCCTACATTTGACGCTGGTAGAGGTTCTTTCCTTAATGAAGATGGTTTTGTTGAACTTGACGCAATAATTATGGACGGCTCCACATTAAATGTAGGCGCTGTTGCAGCTGTAAGAAACATCAAAAACCCTATAGTTTTAGCTAGAAAAGTTATGGAGCTTACAGAACATGTTCTCCTAGTTGGTGAGGGTGCTAATAGATTCGCTAGGAAACTTGGTATAGAAACAGTTAGTTTAAATGAACTTGTCTTGGAGAGGGAGATAGAACGGTGGAAAAGGTTCAAAGAGGGAAAAATTACTACTAAGGATCTTTTTGAAAAATCTGCAAAAGGAACGGTTGGCGCTGTTGCTCTTGATAAATATGGAAACTTTGCGGCAGCCACTTCAACAGGTGGTATCGCAGGTAAAATGGTAGGTCGTGTTGGTGATACACCTCTAGTAGGCTGTGGAGCATATGCTGATAACAATTATGGTGCTGTTTCTTCAACAGGGCATGGCGAGAAAATAATGAAAATCGTTCTTGCTAAAGAAGTAATCAATTTTATCGCGCAAGGTTGTAATGCTCAGGAGGCAGCAGATAAAAGTATAAAATTGAT
>CAYYZD010000106.1:3220-5648 GCA_964476035.1 uncultured archaeon | reverse complement strand
TCTATACTAATCCGAGAGGAAGTGACGGTTATTCGGAGGAATTTGCGGACATCAGAGGGCACTATGGTGAAAGAGATTATCAAGACATAATGGAGGCAATAGACTACTTCCTAAAAACGCATCCAACCGCTGATCCAGAAAAAATGGCTGTAACCGGAATAAGTTACGGAGGATATATGACAAACTGGATAGTAACGCAAACAGACAGATTCAAGGCAGCAATAAGTGAGAACGGTGTATCAGACTGGATATCTGATTTTGGGACAAGTGATATTGGATTCTGGTTCGATCCAGACCAAATAGGCGGAGATCCGTGGAAAAATAGGAAAAAATATGAACGTCAAAGCCCCTTAACCTACGTCACAAACGTGAAAACTCCAATCCTTCTAATACATAGCTTAGAAGACTATAGATGTTACTTGGATCAATCAACAGAATTCTACGTTGCGTTAAGATACCTTGGAAAAGAAGCCAGACTAGTTATATTCACTAAGGGAAGCCATGTACATAGTATACTAGGTAAACCTAGACACAGAAGAAAGAGATATCAAATAATTTTAGAATACTTAAAAGAGAAGTTTAACCTAAAAAATTAATTTTATTTTTGTAATACTTTGGTTCCTTTTAACATTGAAAATTCTAGATAGGTTAGGAAGTTCTTATACCATCCTTATTCGAACCCAAACATTATACTTTACCTTGACCTTATAGCTAGGCTCGACAAATTTTCTCCACAAACCATTTGCTTTACTCTTCCTTGAACTATATTTAATTTGATACATACAGTTCTTTATTAATCTAACTTTGTAAAAAAAGCAAAAATGCTTAATGTACTAAGGAAAGCGAAACAGAGAAAACTTTATATTCATGTATGAGTCATTATTAAAAACAAAAACGATAGATAGGAAAATTTGGAGAGGAGAATGTTGAGCAAACGACTCATGTCAGTTTTGTTTGCTTTCCTTATTCTACTTCCAACAGTCTACATGCTTGGATTTGGCGCGGTAGCAGCAGAGGAACAGACAACTCTGGTAGTAGGTGTAATGGGCTATCCGGATAGCTTAAATCCGTTTAACGCCATAATGAGTAGCTCTTTTCAAGTGATTAGTTTAATTTACGACATGGCAATAAACGGCTATGGACCGGACAACAATCCCGTGCCAGATCTAGCAGAGTCCTGGGAGGTTTCAGAAGACGGAAAAGTGTGGACCCTTCACATAGTAAAAAACGCTACGTGGCATGATGGTGTACCTGTTACCGCAGAGGATGTTAAGTTTACAATTGACTACATAATTGATTATCCATACTTCAGACCAGATTATCAGCAAAGTATGGCTATAAGCTATCTATCTACTGTTGAGAAAGTAGAGTGCCCAGATAATTATACTGTTAAAGTATATTTCAGCGAGCCTTTAGCATGTTTTGGGCAACCCTTCTTCTTCATTGTTCCAAAACACATATGGGAAGATGTTGACCCAATAGCTGCGCAAACAAACATAACGTGCTTTGAAGAAGACTTTCCACCGATTGGAAGCGGACCCTTTATATTTGAGGAAGCAGTACGAGACCAGTACATAAAATTGAGAGCAAATAAAGATTATTTCATGGGTGCACCCAAATACGACTATTTAATATTTAAATACTATACCGATGAATCAACAATGATAGCTGATTTCCTAGCTGGAAAGCTGGATTACATAGACCTATCACCAGAAACTTATGAACAAATAAAGGGTCAGCCAAACATAGTAACCTATGCTTATCCTTCCCTCTCAATAATGGAACTTGGATTTAATTGTTGGGAGGATTTAACCGAATCTAAGGGGCATCCAGCATTATTAGATACAAGGGTTAGAAGAGCCATAGCGCATGCAATAAATAAAACCGAATTAGTGGAAGTTGCACTAAAAGGATTAGGGGAAGTTGGCCAATCGATATTAACTCCACAGCACAAAATTTACTACTGGGAACCATCTGAAGATGAAGTAATAGAATTCAACTTGTCAAAAGCCAATCAAATATTGGATGAAGCTGGATATTTAGACGTCGATAATGATGGCATCAGAGAAACACCACCGTACATACTCGTTGACCTGAATGATAATGGAGTCATTGATTTACCCGATGAAAACATTACCATACCTGAAGACAAAAGGGAACTGAGTTTTTCAATATGGGTTGAGGAAGAAGCTACAGAAGAGATAGCTATGCTTCCATTAATAGAAGAGTGGCTTGATGCAATAGGAATAGAGTTAAAAGAGAAAAACATTGTGGACTCTGATACAATGATTGATGCAAACTTAGCTGGGGAAATGGATTTATACCTGTGGGGTTGGGGATGGGACATTGACCCGGACTTTGCTCTATCAGCATTTACAACGGATCAAATAGGCTGGTGGAGCGACTGTTTTTACAGCAATCCTAATTA
>CAYYZD010000106.1:0-3120 GCA_964476035.1 uncultured archaeon | reverse complement strand
TTAATATTTTGGTCCATGCCAGAGTTCTGGCTTGGAATGGTTTTTATACTTGTTTTCGGGAGATATCTTAAAATTTTACCGACCTCAGGTATTGTTGACCCGTGGCTTTTCCATGAAAACGTTTTCTCCTATGTAGCTGATGTCCTTAGGCATTTAATTTTACCCTCTACAACGCTTGCTCTCATAATGCTTGCATCTTATTACATGATAATGAGAAATACGCTAATAGATGTCACCACCGAGGATTACATTAGAACTGCGAAGGCAAAAGGCTTTTCAGAAAAGGAAATATTATGGAAACATGCGGTGCCAAATGCTCTTCTGCCAACTGTTACAACTGTCGCCATTGGTCTGGCCTCAGTTATCTCAGGAGCTTTAACAATAGAAATAGTTTTCTCATGGCCAGGTATGGGGTGGTTAACTTATCAAGCAATTGTAAGAAGAGATTACCCGCTGTTACAAGCCATTTTCCTGATTACATCAGCATTAGTTATAATTGCCAATTTATTTGCTGATATTATCTACACGTATCTTGACCCTAGAGTTAAAATATAAATTTTGTTTTATTCATCCTTTAGTTACGGCTAAGATGAGATGGTCTTCGATGGGAATGCGATGGCATCTCTACAAGAAAAGATTGAAGAGTACATGGAACGTGTATAAACGAAACAAGAAGGGTATGGTAGGATTAACCATTACTTTAATTTTTATCTTTATAGCGATTTTTGGGCCCTATATTACGCCGTACGATCCTAAAAAAATCGATAAAACAGCAATGTGGGAACCGCCAAGTTTTAAGCACTGGCTTGGAACAGATAATCTCGGCAGAGATATTTTAAGTCAACTGCTATATGGAACTAGGATATCACTTCTCGTCGGTCTTTTTGCTACTTTAATTTCAATGGCGCTTGGCACGCTAATAGGGCTTCTCGCAGGATACTACGCTGAGTCGCTGCTTGGAGAATTCTTAGAAAGAGTGATAGATTTCTTTCTTGTCATTCCTTATTTACCGTTAATGATAGTTTTTGCAACGGTTATGAGAGAAATGGAAATAAAACTACCACTTTTTTGGATCGTGATAATTGCGATTGGAATCACCGGATGGAGTGGCACTGCAAGAGTAGTAAGATCTCAGACTCTGTCAGTAAAGGAAAGGCAATTCATAGAAAGGGCACGTAGCATAGGTGCAGGAGATTTCGATATCGTTTTTAGGCATATATTACCAAATATCCTTCCGTTAGTTTTTGCTGAAGCTGTTTTAACGATAGGGGGCTCTATCATAGCAGAAGCAGCTCTTAGCTTCATTGGACTAGGCGACCCAACACATATAAGTTGGGGTATGATGCTTAACTATGCTTTTACTTACGCAGCGCCACTTCGCGGAGCTTACTGGTTTTTTATTCCTCCCGGGCTGGCGATTTTGATACTTGTTCTTGGAATGACGTTAATGGGCTACGCGTTGGATGAAGTGCTTAATCCAAGACTAAGAGAGAGGTGAAAAGCCATCAAGGTATTAGAAGTAAAAGAAGTAAAAACCTACTATTTAACTAGTGAAGGACAAGTTAAAGCGGTTGATGGTGTTAGTTTCGCTATGGAAAGAGGTGAAACACTAGGTTTAGCTGGGGAATCTGGTTGTGGGAAAACAACGTTGGTACTAACTATTACGCGCTTACTTCCAAGGAACGCTAGAGTGATTAGCGGCGAAATATATTTTGACGGCGTAGAAATACTTAGCTTAGATGAAGAAGAGTTCAGAAAAATTAGATGGAAAGACATATCCATAATATTCCAAGAAGCCATGAACGCTCTAAATCCGGTCAGAAGAGTCGGAGACCAGATTGTTGAAGCCATACTTTTGCATGAGAATGTTGCAAGGGAGGAAGCTGTTGACCGCGTGATGAATGCGTTGGAAATGGTTGGAATAGATAGAGAAAGGTTTTGGCACTATCCTCATGAATTTAGTGGCGGTATGAGGCAAAGAGCATTGATAGCGATGGCGCTTGTATGCAACCCTAAGCTCGTTATAGCGGATGAACCTGTTACTGCTCTAGATGTGATGGTTAGAGCCCAAGTTTTAAAGTTAATTAAAGAATTGCAGTCAAAAATGGAGCTATCAATGATACTAATAACACACGATCTATCCGTAATTGCTGAAACATGTGATAGAGTGGCTATAATGTATGCTGGCAAAATCGTTGAGATAGGTGATGTCATATCGATATTTAAGGATCCAAAACACCCATATACAAAAGGCCTTGTTAAGGCTTTTCCAAGCATTTATGGTCCACGTGAACTTCCAGCCTCGATATCAGGAACACCTCCAGACCTGTTAAATCCCCCAAGTGGATGCAGATTTCACCCTAGATGCCCGCATGTAATGGACATATGCAAAGTTGAAGAACCTGAGATGAAAAGGATTAACGGAAAACGGTATGTTGCATGCCATTTGTACTAGGAGGTATGTTACTTGTTAAATAATGTGAAACTGAGAGTTGAAGATTTGAAGGTGTGGTTTCCGGTTAGGAGAGGATTAATAGAATTTTTGCAGAGAAAACCGCAGAAATTTGTTAAAGCGGTTGACGGAATAAGTTTCTATATAAAGAAAGGTGAAATTTTCGGTCTTGTAGGGGAGTCTGGTTGCGGCAAGACAACAACAGCAAGAGCTTTAATGAGACTGATCGAACCCATGGGTGGAAAAATATTTTTTTACGGGGAAGATGGACCAATAGAATTAACATCTTTAAACAAAAAGCAATTGAAGAAATTTAGAACAAAAATACAGATGATTTTCCAAGATCCGTACGAATCCTTGGATCCAAAGCAAAGCGTTTTTGACGCATTATCCGAGCCCTTGAAGGTAAATAAACTTGTTAAGAACTCAAAGGAATTACTTGAAAGAATTTTAAGTGTACTTGAAGATGTCAGGTTATATCCACCCGAATCCTTCATTGACAGGTATCCACATGAGCTTAGCGGAGGTCAAAGGCAAAGAGTCGTAATTGCTTCGGCACTTGTATTAAGTCCAGAGATCATTCTTGCAGATGAACCAGTTTCAATGCTTGATGTGTCAATAAGAGGGGAAGTTTTAAGGATTCTGTTGGAATTAAAGGAAAAGAGGGG
>CAYYZD010000105.1:0-5743 GCA_964476035.1 uncultured archaeon | reverse complement strand
TTATTTTGTTAACAACCTTACTCAAAAATTTCATTTCTCTACGATTTCCGACATGTATATCACTTATTAACGCGATTTCGATCGATAAATTGCTGAAGTCTTCCATATCAAAGCTGAAACGTGAGATCGAAATTTTAAGGGGCTCCACAAACATGCCGTAGCCGATAAAGGTAAGAAGAAAAGGAAAAACTATTAAGATTGCAGTCGTTCTTCTTCTCATCTTAAGCTTAGGCATAATCAGCTACACCTAACCTAAGTTCATCGTTGAAAACCGTATCCGTCTATGTTTCATTTTTCTTTATATTCCTTTTTTATTCTTATTTCTTCGAAAGATAGAACCTTTACTCCTTGTGAAGCCAGAAAAGCAATTAGAGATCGTATTTCAGCTCTTATTTTTGCTGCTTCTGTACGCCACCTGGAAGCAAAAACTGTTCTTCCAGAGTAGTCTACACCCACTTTATGGAAGCTTTCAGGAAGTTTAACACCTATTGGAACAGCAATTTCAACTCTTAACAAAAGCGTCGGCTCATCTTTCTCTTCCGATTTTTTGCCACCAACCCAGATTTCAGCCCAATTTAACAAATATAAACAACTCCATAAACTGCGAATTTCCCAATAATGTAAAGTTCTAAGCTATGTAAACATATTGCAAACCACGTATATAAATCGAAAGGTGAACGCAAATATGAATAACACCTTAGTATTTTAAATAATCTTAAAATGATTACATTTGACAGATTAATAACCTTCTGTTTGTTTCGGTTACAATTAATTGTATCAGGTTGAACCAAAGAGGCATCTATAGTTGCTATATCAGCTTTGACATATAGCGCTACTTTACTTAAAACCCCTTTTATATCGTTAGTCCAAATGATTATTAGAGGTTGGATTCTTCCGCCCAAATTACAATTCCAATTATTAAAAGTACAATTGCAATATATGTTAGTATACCTCCGATGTGAAAGTCTATTACGGTGTTATTTAGCTCCAGTGAATAGAATATTGAGAATAAAGCTGAATGTAGCCAGGAGAATTTTTCTGAAAACATATGGGAATTGGCAACACCCAGCGAGAAATCAAGGAATAAAATTAACTCCATTCCAGTAATGTAAAGCATTTTTGCACTTTTTGGAACCTTTGGGTGCCTGAAATAGAATAGAGGCGGAAATATAACCAATAAAATTAGGATAATTAACGAAAGTGTATCGAAATCTATTATGGGCAAGATACAGCCACCATTAGTAAATAATCGAAAAAATTTAATAAATTTTACTTTGAATTTATTAAATTTAGGGACAGCCGGTCTATTGAATAGATTTTAGCAACTTTATGGTTTCTTTTAGTTTGCCGTACTTTTCTTGCTCTGGTATTCCGACGATTTTCACTTTAATTTCTCTTTCAGATAGAAATTTTTCTATTTCTTCCATAAATATACCCATTTCCTTCACGTGTATTTTCTTTTTCTCTTTTGTTCTTGTTGTCCAGTTTACTCCACAAGAGGGGCTCCCTTCGATTCCAAGTATCGCTAGAACCTTTACTCCAGCTTTCCTGTAATTTTCGATTTGATATGCAATGTTTCTGGCAAGTTTTCTACAATGTAATCTGAACCCTGCACTATCATATTGGTCCTTTGTTTGAGGAGGTCTCAAAAGGCCGAGATATGTGAACTCTGGGCATGGCATCTGAACTATTCCAATATTCTCTTCAAGAAGAAATTTAATAACTTCATTTGCGGCTTTTATTGTTTCTTTCGTTGATAGTCCGAAAACTTTACTATTCTGATTAAGTAGGCAATGTGAAACGAAGACAACTTTCATGCTTCTCTCATCTATAGGAAAAACCATTGTACACACCTCATCTACTGTTGCAAATATAGAATGTGTGTGTAAGCTTTAAAGCTTATTAATTGTCTTACGAATTTGTCAGCTATATTTCCTTCATTTCCTATGATTTCCATTTTCTATTTATTGACATGACTTTTGGAATTTACATATCGAGAAATTAATCCAATAGAATTATCATCGTATATTTACTCTTGATTTTTGGTTTCTCAACAAGTTTAATAATAAGTTGCATAAAATAGAAAAACACAAACAGAATGAAAATGGATAAGAACGGAGGCTTAAGGTATGAGGCTAAAATATACCTATTGGGGTTTAACATGGTTTTTAATGGCTTTAATCCAGTTTACGTGGGTTGAACAATTAAAAGTGATTTCAGCAGCATTGAATTTTCAAATATTGGACCTGGTTTGGAAAGTAAACTATGTTTTCATTGCTGTAACATTTTTGCTGCCAATAAGTTTCGTAGCGGACTACTTTGCCAAGGAAGAGGAGGAAAGGAGAGAAGAAGAGAAGGGAATAATGTCAGAAGCTGAGCGTTTACTCAGGGAAGTGGAAAGGTTCAAAAGAAAACTTGAACAAGAATAATGGGCCGATTCGCATCTTTTCAGAATCCAAAACTCCAAGACTGCTACCAAAGAGTCATCTTCCACATTTGACTACATAGAATGAATTAGAACCTATCACCTTAAGTTTTCTCCCAGGTCAAAAGGCTTAACATTAAGAGTACGATCGCAACTAGTAGTTGAACTCCTCCAATAAAAAAAATAAAATTAAGATATTGCCCAGCTTGATTGAACGCCAATTAAAAAGCAGTTTATAAAGACTGGAAAATTTATCTGTAACCATCGGACAGTTAAAACCGCTTACCGTAATAATTAGCATTAAGATTAGTTCTACTCCTATTATACAAAGCGTTTTAGCTGTTTTCGGATATTTAGGAAACTTAAAATAAAATAGGAGAGGAAGTGTTATCATTAAAATAAGATCGATGAATAAGGATACGCATGAGAGGTTAAACATAGTTATCACTCTATTATTATTCATATTCATAGATATTCTTACTGTCAAAGTTATTTTAACTTATTTTATGACCCTTCTTATGTCTACATATTCGTGCGTGGCCAAGTATTTCCAATTATTTCTACTCTAATTTTTCTTTATTAGTTGAATTCTTGTTACAAAAATACAAGAACCATTGTTCAAGGATAAGAGAATCCAGACAATAAATGTACTTCCACTTCGCTACTCTTCTTTAAGAGTTCTACGCCGCTAGGAATTGTTATGAAGCCCTTCGATTTAACTAGTGTGCTTTTAAACGCCGATATTCCGTAGATTGGCTTTGCAAAATATCTATTCCCCCTCCTTTCAAGATCTATGAAAACGATTCTCTTGAATGGTTTATATTCGTGAACTTCCACGTCCTCTTTAAGTACAGCTTTTACAAATACATAATCGACCTCGGGTCTTTGCCCGCTCAGAAATTTAAGTAGAGGTATTCCCATGTAGATGAAACCTATGAAAGTGGATTGTATTAAGCCTGGAAGCATTAAAATAGGTTTTCCATTTATTATTGCAACACTTGTTTGTCTACCAGGCTTAACCTTTAAACCTCTTACAACCGTGCCTGGAGAACCTAAAGAGTTCACAGCTCTACAAACATAATCTTTTTCCCCAACAGATATTCCACCTATGGTAATCACCATATCCGCAACTTCGACTCCCTTCATTACCATCCTTTTTATTTCGTCGATATTGTCTGGGGCTACACCGAGATTTATGGGTTCGCCGCCGTTTTTACGTACTAGTTCGACAACAAGAAAGAAGTTGCTTATGAAAGTTTTCCCTTTGGATATTTCCTCGGGGTTATCGGTTAGTTCGTCGCCTACGGGTATGATTGCGATCTTTGGTTTTTTATAAACTTTGACTTTCAAGCGTTTTAGTGATGCTAAGAGACATAGGTCTTGAGCTCGTAATGTGTGTCCTTTTTTAAGCAATATTTCTCCAGACTTGACGTCATCTCCCATTTTTACTACGTGATCGCCTCTTTTTGCAGGTCTATGTAATAGTATGGTGCCGTTTTTTACCCTTATTTGTTCAATGGGGACTACGGTGTCTGCTCCTTTGGGTAAGTATGCTCCTGTGGCAACGTAACATGTTTCGCCAGATTTTATCTCTATGTTGTGTTCCCTTCCTGCGAAAATTTTCTCAATGATTTTTAACGATATACGGTTTTCAAGGGATGCGTTTAAGGTATCTTTATGGCGGACGGCGTATCCATCGAAATGTGCGATATCTTTAGGCGGGATATTTACATTTGCTATAATATCTTCGGCAAGAACTCTTCCAAAGGCGTTGCAAATGGATACTTCCTCAATAGTGATTTTTTTCCGTGAAATTTTGCTTAGAACAATTTCTAATGCTTTATCGGGATCTGTGTACCGAAATCTTTCCAAATAACCACCCTCTGTAAATTCGCAAAATGACGAGTACACAATTTTAGAAATATATTCAAAACTTAGTTTAAACAATTTCCATTAAATTATATGGGGGCAAGCAAAATAGGCGGCGTTAAATTATTAGATGAAACTTTAACCTTAAATTGCTAAGTGGATTTAAACAATATCTTAGGCTAATATGAAGGTGGTAAGATGTACAAGGCTGTTTTCAAGGTGTTTTCAGAAGTTGTGAAAGAGGCTGAGCTTTTAGATTTTCCCGTTAATTGCGCAGTTTTGAAGTCTAATTTTACAAGGCTCCCTTCTCGCGAATACGCTTTGGCAAAAGGTAGAGAGGTTATAGTTCACTGTGAAATTGAAGGTGGGTATGGTCAAGCTTTCACTAGTAAGCCTAAGGAGTTTAATGGGAAGGTTAAAGATGTTTTAAATATGATTTATGGTGATGAGGGAGAGAGAGCAGTGTTCTTTGCAACGTTAAACGCAGTTTTTCATAGGCTTAAACGTATTAAAGGAACTATTCATTGCATAGAGGAGGAACCTGAGAAGTGTGGTGAAGAATTTGCCTCATATCTTATGTCAAATTTTGGAAGAGTTAAAGTGGCTCATATTGGTTATCAACCTGGCCACGTTAAAGCCCTTGTTAAGTATTTTGGTGTGGAAAATGTTTATGTTACGGATTTAAATCCTGAAAATATTGGTTGCATTAAGTTTGGGGTTAAAATTTTAAGTGGTTCCATGAATTCCGAAGTTTTAAGGAAAGTAGATGTAGCATGTATAACTAGTAGTGCCGCTGTTAACGGAACTCTCCCCGAACTTTTAAACCTATGTGACAAATACGGAGTTAAACCAGTATTGTATGGTGTAACTGGAAAAGGAATTGCAAACGTTTTAGGTATTGATATTTTCTGCCCATACGGGCACGATAACTTAAAAACACTAATTTAATTTACAATAAAAGGAGATGAAATAATTTGTTGTGCTATGCAGTTATTTTTAGTTCGGAGAGTTTTTCTGATAGAGGTTTTCCTTCCGCATCCCAGCCTCTAAGTTTATAGTATTCATCTAATAGCTTTTCAAAGCCTTCGCGAGTTACAACTTGTCCTTTTGCGGGCCCGTTTTCTAAGGGTTCCTTGAAGAATCGTGGTGGTAGTGTGTCTTCTTTTCTTGTAAATCCTTCTCGAACATTAAACATTCTAGTAAGAGTTACAATTCGTTCACCAGTCTTTTTAAGTTCCTCAACGCTAATATTTAGTCCGGTTATTGTATTGTAGAGTTTTGTAAGCATATCCCAGTCGTAAATGGTTCTGCCAAAGCGGCAGAGAACCATGGAATCCATTACTGCAAATCTATCCTCCCAATCTTTTATTAAAGCGACTCTATCAAGGCTCTCAGAAAATCTGTCGACCTTTCCACTTATATCTAAAGCATAGGCGCAAGCTCTTAAGT
>CAYYZD010000104.1:0-5790 GCA_964476035.1 uncultured archaeon | reverse complement strand
AAAGAGGTTTTTAATACTTTAGTCAAATTAGCCAATTCAGATTTACATGTTTTGAAAATCAGAAAAATTGAAATTATTAACTACGATAACTTTGTCTACGATGTTTCGGTTCCAGAAAATGAAATGTTCTTTGCTGGAACAATCCCCATATTAGTGCATAATTCGGATGAAAGAGGTATAGACATCATTAGGACACGTGTTAAGGATTTTGCTCGTACTAGAGCAATAGGGGATGTACCTGTGAAGATTATAGCTTTGGATGAAGCCGATAACATGACAGCTGATGCTCAACAAGCTTTAAGAAGGACTATGGAAAAATATACGCGTACTGCCCGTTTTTGCCTCATATGTAATTATTCTTCAAAGATTATCGAGCCTATTCAAAGTAGATGTGCCGTTTTTCGTTTTTCACCCTTAAGGGACGAGGATATTGCAAAACGATTAAAGTGGATTGCCGAACAGGAGAACGTAGATTTGACTGATGACGGTGTTCAAGCTATTCTTTATGTTGCTGAAGGCGACATGAGGAGAGCCATCAATATTTTACAAGCAGCCTCTGCTTTAGGTACGACTGTGGATTCAGAAACAGTCTATAAGGTTACTGGAAGAGCGAGGCCTGAGGAAGTTAGAGAAATGATTAATTTAGCCCTTTCAGGTAAGTTTATAGAAGCTAGAAAAAAGCTATATGAACTTCTCATTACTTATGGTCTTTCTGGAAGCGATATCGTTCGTCAGATACATCGGGAAATTTATAATTTAGATATTTCAGAGGATTGGAAAGTAAGGTTGGCAGAATACACTGGTGACATAGATTTTAGACTTAGTGAGGGAGCTCATGAAGATATTCAGTTAAGTGCATTGCTTGCCCACTTTGCTCTTGCAGGTACTCAAATGCGGAAGGGGGACAGAGTAGGTTGAGTGTTATTCCATGGACGGAGAAATATGCTCCAAAAAGGGTTTCTGAGATAGTTAAGAATACTGAAGCTGCTATGAAATTATTAAAACTCGTAAAAGAGTGGAAGCCTGGTAGTAAGGGAATTTTACTTTATGGGCCGCCGGGCACTGGGAAAACAGTTAGCGTATACGCTGTTGCAAATGAATTGAACTACGAAGTTATCGAGATGAATGCTAGTGATACAAGAAATGTTCAAAACGTTATGCGTATTGCCGGTTCTGCCGCTATGCAAGCCCCTATCTTCGCAAAAAGGGGACGAATAGTTTTAATTGACGAGATTGACGGTCTTAGTGGCAGGGAAGACAGAGGTGGTCTTGGAGCTATAATAAAAGTTATTAAAAATGCAAGAGTGCCCGTGGTTCTCACCGCAAACGATCCATGGGATCCCAAATTTGCTTCATTAAGACAGTATTGTCAACTTATAGCGTATAAAAGATTGACTATGTGGGACATTGTTAAGGTTCTTCGCTCAATTTGCCAGAAGGAAGGAATTATTGCTGATAATGAGGTTCTAAAGGGAATTGCTAAAAATGCTGAAGGCGACCTTCGCTCAGCGATAAATGACCTTCAAGCTTTAGCTGAGGGAAGAAAAAAGTTAACAAAGGATATGTTGGGCATTCTTGCTCGAAGAGATCGGGAAAAGAACATTTTTGAAGTCTTAAGAATGATTTTTTCGGCTAAGACGGCTAAAATGGCTACTTTTGCTTTAAGTATGGCTGATGTTGACTATGAAATGTTAATGAGATGGATAAGTGAAAACATCCCCTCCCATATGGAAGATGCTGAAGAGTTAGCTAAAGCTTATGATGCTCTTTCACGTGCAGACGTATTTCTTGGAAGGATTAAACGGGAACAGAATTGGAAGCTTTTACCCTATGCTTTTGAACTTATGTCTGCTGGCGTGGCGCTAGCGCGTAATAAGTCTAAGTTTAAATTTGTTAAATACAGCTTTCCTTCGCTGCTTAAGGAAATGAAATCGTCTAAGGTGCAAAGAGATTTACAGAGGAAGGTTGGAGAAAAAATCAAAAAGCGGTGCCATACTTCTGTGATGAGGGCTATCAACGATTTCTTACCGTTTATAAGAGTTATATTTAAGAATAATCCCGAAATGGGAGCTAAGATGGCTAGGTGGTTTAGATTTAATGAAGAAGAAATAGCTTTTATTACGGGTGATGATAGGTCTTCAAAAGAAATCATTAAGCTCTTAAAGTAATTTTGTTTCAGTGAAGTATAATTTGAATGAAAGAAAGATTTGATTCAACAAATTGTTACCTAATTCGTATCTTACATACTTAAGAAAATCAGTTACTGCTTTTGAAATAATATAGAAGGTAACGGTGTACTTTATGTTGTACAGTATCAGACCATTAGGAGAAGCGTATCTTAATGGTATTCTATTTGTAATTATTGGATTTAAAAGCAGAGATAAACCTCTATGACTTATATTTCGCTTTCCTCCCTCCAATAATAACGTTAATATTTTTCTTACCATTCCGCGGCTAAAGCTTCTTCCTATGATATCTATATGGATGAAATCTTCATTTTTTTGAATTTTTATTGCAAGAAGCCTTCTAAACGTGTTCTTATCCGTTTTTTTGCTAGATAAGTTGCTAAAATTATGGCTTCCAAGGATGCGTTTTGCAAGCCATCTCATTAGGACTGGATCTTCTCCTTTGTAGTAGGTTATATATTTATAGTGTCTATAAATGGCATGATATCTTGGACTAAAATCTGGAGATACCTCTGCAAATCCTACAATTTTTATATCCTTTGGAAGATACCGGTTAATTTCATCTATTATTGTCTCATTTATTTCATATGTGGTTGTAAATGCTATTACCTGGCTTGTTGCATGCACAAAAGAATCTGTTCTACTTGCATACTCATATTTGTACTGTTTAAGCTCAGTTCTTTGAATTAACCCGCATCTTTCTAAAGCTTTTAGGATTTCTCCTTCAATGGTTTTTATACCAGGTTGCCGCTGATATCCTCTATAATTAGTGCCAAGATAAGCTATTTTAAGGGCATACCGTGATATGAGAAACACCTTCTATTAAGTTAAAGTGTTAACTTTCCCAAAGGGAGAAGAAGGTTTTTAGGGCTCTAACCTTAGCATTTTCACTTTTTAGTCTGTAAATTCGAATACGGCCAAATGTTTTTTCTTGAACAATACCCACTCTACGTAAGTATTCTAAATGTTGAACAACAGTGCTGTGATTTAGCCTCACTCTTTTTACAATTTCCGAAATGTTCAATTCTTCCTCTTTTGCAAGTGTTTTTATAATTTTTACTCTCCCACGAGATGAAAAGATATTTTCTATTTGGAGTTCTTCGTTTTGTACAGCCATGTTATTCACCTTTAAGTAAAGTTGTCAGTTCCTTTTCTAAGATCGATGCAGGTACGTCGGGAAGACTTATAAGTGTCGTTTTCCCTCGGATACCTGATCCTGAAAGTTTTATGGTTATAATTCCGCAACCTTCCAAATCATGGATATAATTCCATATTTGGGTGTGCCCTCGCGGTTTTTCTTCGTACTCCTCGCATACAACATGATAAAGTTCTTCAACTTCACCCATAGTTACATATGCTTTTTCGTTTTTTCTCAATTTTCTCGCTAGGGCTAAAAGTAGGAGCCTGTGATGTTGAGGTAAATCAAGAAGAACTTCTCTCCTTATAACCGGATGCGTTTCTGCTTTTGCATGTCTTACATGTTCAGGTAAGACTCGAAACTCTCCTTCCGCTTCAGCGTATTTGCCAGCTCTCCATAAAAGCTCCAGAGAATACCTAGCATCTCCCCACTCTGCTGCAATATCTGCAATTAGGTTGATGGCTTCTTCTGAAACGCATCCTTCGTAGAACGCTTCCCTTACTCTCATCTCTAATATATCTTTTAGTTGTGAAGCATTATATCTAGCTAAGTATAGGGTATTTTGTTGTAATGTACTTAACGTGCTAGAATCTAATAAAGTCATCCACGAAGTGTCTTTTGCTATACCGATCAGGGAAATTCTTTGCACGGCATTTAACCTCTCTTCATATAACCTTGTCAGGTCGTACAGCAGTTCTGGTCCGCTTCTTTTAACGTAAAAATCAAGTTCATCTAAAGTTATCAGGAGAAAAGCTTCTCTACTATCTAAAGTTTTTTGCAGAGCAAAAAGAAGTTCCTCCGGTGAGAAACCTCTCGTTGGAAAGCTTGGATTGAAATAATGAAGGATTCTCTTAAGAACCAGAAACTCCGTTTTATCTCTTCTACAATTAACGTGAACATAGTGAAGATTAATACCACGTTTTTGAGCCTCATTACGGATCAATTTTCCAAAAAGCTTCGCTAAGGCGGTTTTACCTGTACCGACACTCCCAGAAATTAGCATTTTACAGCTTTTACTCCCTGGTTTTTCAAGTAGAATCTTAAAGTTTCTAACTAACGTTCTAAGTTCCTTTTCTCTATGTGGAAGGGAGGAGGGAACGTAGTCTATGGAAAGTTTGGATTCATCTTTAAAAATTGAAGGCTTTCTAAGCTCCTCTTCAAATATATCTTCTGACAAATTTGTCTCCTCACATTTCCATCTGGTACACCTAACCACTATCAATATAGTATTGTGTGTCTTTAATTGTATTGTGAAGGGAGGGGGATAACTGAAAGTAATATATTTAAGTTCATGTGAATTCACTAACATAGCTTGATATCCTTTCGAGATGTTGAAATCCAGCCCCACGGAGTATAGAGCGATGAAGAAGATCTTGAGTACTGAATACCCCGGTGAAGAAGTTGCCACCGGGGTTTAAATACAGAGAATCAACTCGTTTTCACATGCCTAAGCACACCACTATAAGACGTAGACTTGAAACTCTTTTTATTAAGAAGGGTAAAAGGCGGAAAGGTTAGCTTTACTTTAAGGAAGAAGCTTTGAAGTTTTTGAGCTGGCTTAAATCAAAGAGAACTAGGGGTGGTAGTGAATACGCTAACAATACTTTGCATAAGTATATGTGTGAATTTAGAAAGCTTTGTGAGGTTATGCATGAATTGGGTAGGAATCCTAGGGAGCTAACTTATGAGTTTTATCTTGAGCTTAGATCAAAAAGAATAATAAGGATTCCGGAGGTAGTGAAGCTCTACCTGAGGTTTCTTTATGAAACCGGTGAGGATGAAAAGTATAAGAAGTTATATGAGAAAGTTAGGATTCCGGTTAAGAAAAACGAAATGGTCGAAATTTTAAGCAAGGAGCCGGTTGAAAGGCTTATAAATGCTTGTGGAGCTGTTGGAGGGATAGCTAAAAATACTAGTAGCATTAACTTATGAAACAGGAGCTAGGGTTGGGGGAATATTAAGTTTTAGGAAGAGAGATATAGCTTTCGACGAACACCTGAGTTTATTTATCCGGTTTTTATCCTTAAATCATATTTGACTTTTTTTATTGTTTTATGTTATTTTTCGTATAGCAAGATATTAAAAACCAGAATTTGCGTACGGAATCATATTTAAAAACCTAAAAGTGACAAACCTTGTTTTCCTCATTACTGCTTGTAGAGTAAGGTTCTGTTAACTTATTGTTGGTGAGATGAAAAATAAAAATTATTGAGTTTTCATTTCGTTCTTGCGGCGTAATTTTTTAACATTCAAACTTGTAAACAAAAGTATGATCACAAGAGTTATAAGAGTTCGCTTTAACTCCCATTTGAGAAGTTATGCGAATAAAAATTGCGTGAATACTTGTTAGGCGAAACATCCAAGCCCTTTCATAAAAAATCGCAATAGGAGGTGATAAGTATGGCATTTAAAGTACTGTTCCTCGCTCATGCTCCTGATGCAGAGGCAGAGAAGCATAGATGTGTT
>CAYYZD010000103.1:3615-5796 GCA_964476035.1 uncultured archaeon | reverse complement strand
GTCCAGATAAAATGTCCATTAGTATTCAAACCTGAAGAAGCAAACATCGCAATGGTAAGAAACCTTTACACAAAAATCAAAGTAAAAGACTATAAACGGTTCGGTTTAAACATACCAGCTCGAGAAGCATTCGAACTACTAAATGAAACAATAATGAAATACGATGTACAGCAAATAGAATTGAATATTCATTCTGAAAAACCATTTAAAGCAGAAGCTTGGTTTTACACAAGAACAAAAGTACTAAACAATCCAGTCATTATAAGAACAAAAGTCCTAGAAGAACAAGGATACCTAGACGTAGAAATCACATGCCCAGATACATCAGAACTCACAGGTCTACTAGCAAAAATATCAGAAGACTTTAAAAACTTAGTAAAACAAAGAAAGAATCTAATAATACACGGAGCATTTGGACCATTCAAAGAACTAAGATGCAAATGCGGAGCCCCACTACCAGCACTACCAACAAGAACAAAACCAGTACGATGCCAATACTGCGGCACCCAGTGGATATATGAGGACCTCGAAGGGTGATAAATTTGAGTTTCGGAGAAGTCACCCCAGAAGTCCTGGAAATAAAAGAAAAAAGAAAAATAAACTGGAAAAAAATAGGAAAAACGCTGCTTTCAATTTACACAGTATATTTAATAGTCTCCACAGGCATAATCTACGCCAGCACCAGCAACGCTGCCAAAAACATGTCACTCTACACTTCAGAAATAAAAAAGGGCATTGACAATATCTTAATATTCAATTTAACCGCCGCAACAAAATCATTTGAAAACGCTAGCAATTATCTCAGCAAAGCAAGTTCAACTTTCAAAAAAACAGAGACATTAAGACTTGCTAACATAATACTGGCAACATGGTACCTTATTTCGACCGGAGAAAGAGAAAGATTAACAACAATACATAAAACCTTTTTAATATCAGAGTACATGATAAACGGTGGCCAAAATATAGTAACCTCATTAAACTTAACACTCGAGGCAATTAAGCTAACAGTAAAATTTGAACAATTCATAGATGCAAAAAACAGCATCGAACTAGCAAATGAAAAAGCACTGGAAGCATTAAATAACTTCAGTTGGGCAATCGACCTAACAGACATAAACTACAACAAACTTTCCGAAGAGGAAAGAAACGCAACAATAGCACTAAACAACACACTCTATCAAATGTTCCTCCTCTCAAACCATTTAAACATCCTCACATATTCCATGAAACAACTAATAATAGCAATAGAAACGTCAAAAAAAGCCTACAGTGAAATGAACGTCACAAATCCAGATTTCAACGATCTACAAACCCAATTATTAAAATTAAATATATCACTAAATGAGTTTGAAAGAAGAAACATAAATGAAACAGCAAAAGAATTCTTTCCAGACATGGTGTATTGCATGTTAATGGTTTATAAATGGCTTTTAAACATAGAGAATAGCTTAAGGCTTTCCATACAAAACGGAGAAATATATCCATACAAAGAATGGATATTAGGAAACTACACGCTTCTATGTGTCGAGCTTCAATACCTAACGGAAATATAAAATCGTTTTAGAACTATTTCGTTAAAAAGAAAGAAAATAAAGCTAAAACTATTAAATTAGAAGTATAAATGAAACCCATGAAAGTTAAATTGGCAAAGCTAACGATAAAAGAAATTATGTTAAGTAAAAAATCAGATGTCAAAAGAATAACTAACCCCATCTCTAAATAAAAAATATCCTTACCGACACAACCTATTGAAGCAAAAATAAAGCCAAAGTAAAAAACAATAGGGGAACTTAAGATAACAGATACAAATAGAATTGAAAGATTACCTTCACCATAAAACATCTTTGCTATAAAATAAAGCTTATTTACCGAGTCCGTAGATAGAAATAGAACAGTTCTATATACCCTGTTCAAAGTGTAAATTTCACACAATCCTCCAGACGTCAAACTTATTGAAACATTTAAAGTTACGAAACGTATTTTTGAAAAGAAAATAGCATAAATAAACTGAAAAACCAGTAACAATAACAAAAAGCGAGTTCGCTTGATGATAACTCCCTCAACCTCTTCTTTTTCTTTTTCTGTTTGCTCTTCACCCAAAGTAATACACCAATATAACCCTTTACAAATACCATAATCTTAATGTAACTAGACTGCTAAAAATCTATAAATAAGTTGTCC
>CAYYZD010000103.1:0-3515 GCA_964476035.1 uncultured archaeon | reverse complement strand
TAATACTTTTAATAGCAGTTTTAATAGGGCCTCCTTTCTTCGGGCTAACACACTTATTTATCTCATGGATAACAGTTTTCCTTATTTACACTTATCAAAGACAGACAGCTACAGCTGTTCGCGAGATAGATGAGCTACTTAAACTGGAATCACGTCTTTCTACACACGGATACGGCATAGAAGAAGTAGAAGAAAAAATACTGGAATCATTAAAAACTAATGAAATCATGCACATTCATTCGATATCCAGCACGCTTGGGGTTGATCAAGACCTTTTAATCCGGGTCGTTCAAAAAATGCTAAAAGAAGAAAAAATTCAATGTTTAACGACTACAGACAACCAGAAGCTCATACCTCTAACAGTTTTAAAAGATGATATCCTCAAAGAACTTGAAAGAGGAGAAAATCCCTCAGTTGCGGAATTATCCAAAAAACTGGGAGTAGAGAATACAAAACTAATAAACGCTATAGTTAATTTAGTCGAATCAGGTCAATTTGAAAATTACTTCCGGAAATACAGTTAACAGACATAAGGAACTAATTTTTTGCCTTCTGTACTTGCAATTGTAATACTCCACAACAAAATAGCCCAAAAACCAAATTTAACGAAACATATTTAAAAAAGGAAAACAAATAGTCTAGAAATAAAATTAATCAACCAATATTTAAATCGGGGGGACTTCATGGCCAGACGCGCAATCGCGGTGACACTTTCCTTCATCCTAACACTTCTCTCCCTACTTTCAGCCTCTACATTCCTCTACAAATATAACATGATAATTCAAACAGGAGAAACCGAACAAAGATATATACCTCAAACCGAAGAAAGTTTCCCCGAACATGCAAACCTTACATCACTAGAGAACATAACTACTATAAACGAAACTTCCACCTCACCCCCCATATCTTATGCAACTGGCTATCTTAACTTTAGCTTTGAGGTAACTCCACCAATAAACACATATTGGAAAATGCAATGCTACAATTATTGCAATGGCACAGCCTGGATAAAAAATAACACAGCTCCAGAAAGATTCATAGATACAAACAATTTACCCTTTAAATTCTCTTCACAAAACATAACTCCAATATACAACCGAACCATACACATTGAGAACATCAACTTCACGTCGACATACAATAACGTTACGCTTCCATTACCATGGAACATATCAACCCTTCTAAGTTTCGAACTAAAATCCTCACAGCCAATCAACTACACCCTATACATAGATACGCACGGATGTTTAATTCTTCGTGTCGATACACGCAACTTCACACAAGTTCAAATAACCTACAACGTAAGTATATCTTCCCCATTCGAACAAAACGTGAAAAAAGGCTCTTGGGAAGATATTCCCCCAGATATACTCCAAATGTATACGCAAGTCCCTCAACGTTCTCCTGATTTTATAATATTTGCAGAATCATTACGACTTGAAAATTCAACTCCGTGGCAGCAAATCCTATACGTAACAAAATACTTCTACCTAAACTTCAATATCACAGAAGAAAACCTTCCGCCGAACGTAACAGACCCTATAACATGGGTAATCAAAAATAAAAAAGGCCCCCTTAACCTAGTTACTACAGCTTACATACTAACGTTAAGATGGCTAGGAATACCTGCACGTTACGTTGAAGGATTTAAAGGCGGACTACATGACCTCAACGCAAACAAAACACTAATAGACAGAAAATACGCATATTGCTGGGCGGAAGTATATATACCGAAAATGGAATGGGGAGTAATTGACCTTAAAGCTAGAATTTTCCCTTGGGATCTAATACCGGCGTGTCCACCCTTAAATTATGGAGCCTATATATCAATAGTTAATATAACTCCTCATGATGCTATTAGAGGATTAGACAACATAACAATTGTAGCAATCGTTTATGAATCATTATGTGGAGAAATTAACGAAACACTTCTATTTAATGAAACACTTTACGGCAAGGTTCATAAACTTCCAAACATTACTGTAGACCTTTATATAGATAACAATTATATTTCAAGTTCCACAACCAACTCAACAGGTTTTGTTGAATTTAACTACTTTGTTGAAAGCAATATGAGCGTGGGTACCCATGAAGTTTTAGTAAATTGCAGTGTTTCAGTATTAAACCCCAATGACACCGACACTTTCAATGTTTTACCAGAGTATATTATTCAAATAAAAGTAGACAAAAAATACGGATTAAAGAACTTTTCAAACTTTAATTTTGATTTCAACCTATTCACACCTGAACCAAGCAAAATAAACTATTCCGAAATCGTAGTTAAGCCCTTTGCTTATCTATTAGAAACTGGTGAAAACTTTACATTACCTGAAGTTTACCTAGATCAAAACGGCTTTGGATATTTAACTTACATTTTTAATTCAAATGGAACCTTTATTATTTCCGCTAATGCCACATTAAAAGACGGTAAACCTCTCCTAACCATATCAGATCAAGTAAAAGTCATAGTTTACCCAACTAATTTAACCATCACAACCTACCTTAACGCTACCACAATTTTAAGAAAATATGAAACCGAAAATATAACAATAACAGCTAAAGTTTCAGCCATCGGAAATTCAAGCATAACAATCCCATTAACCATTAATATTACCATGAACCTCAACGAATCCCTCCTAAATTTAACCACAAATAATGGTTTTAAAACCATACACATTAGATTCAATATCTCAGGTTTACATTACATAAGTATAAATCACGTGGAATTTCCCGCAGATATTTCTAACTTCATCTTTATCGATACAAGTAGCGGACAGAACTACTCCAATAGCATACAAGTACTCGTAGTCTCCGAGTTTAACGTACAAATCGAAGCAAACCCCTACTATGACATTATACGAAATCAAACAAAAGTTACATTCACAGTTTACACATTTAACCTAAGCATTCCTTCACCAGGAAACTTCACAATAATAGATGAAACAGACAACATAACTATAGCACAAGGACTTTCAAACCAATCAGGGATCGCAACCATAGAATATGTATTCCCATTAAACTCTACACTCGGCTTACACACAATAAAAGTCATATTCAACGATGTTACAAACACCACGTATGTTTGGATATATTCTGAGACGATAACCACAATTTACACAGACATAGACAAAATAGCTAGAGGAGACGCCCTAACAATAATAGTTAATGTTACGGACATGAACGGAACCCCGATAGTTGTCCCAGTAAACATATATTGGAACGGAACACTACTAAACAACGGTTACACCAATAAATCAGGTATATACGTATATTATTATTTAATTCCAGATGCTCATCCCATAGGAAACATAACATTATGGGCAAACACTTCAACAACAGGCTACCTAAAAGACTCAACATCAAACAACCTAACAATAATGATACTGGCCCCAACAATAATAAACTTCAACGACGCAGGCTACACAACCGTAAATCAATGGGAATCCGCAACAATATATGGAAGCATAACCGACAACGTATATACACCTATAAGTAATGCATCTATTGACGTATTT
>CAYYZD010000102.1:0-5808 GCA_964476035.1 uncultured archaeon | reverse complement strand
GCAATAAGCTGTCTTTCTCATATTTATCACCGTCTCTTGTTCAGGTCGACACGAGTTTTACAACATTGTAATAATATATACTATAACAAAATATAGTAGTAAATAATATATTTTTTGGATAGTCGATAACCTTCCATGTCATAGTTTCATATTTCTAAATCGAAGATTAGGGTGCGAAACTGTTAAATTATGCTAAATAGTAGGTTTCATTGAAAATTATTTTCTTTTGTGTGCTTTTTCGCAAACATATAAGGAACAATTGATGTAACTTAGAAAAGGCCTTCATAGATTAAGCATTTCTTTAAAGGAGATTACGAAAAACTTTTAGAGTTTAAAAATTGAAGTTTGATAGAGGAGTTTGTATGATTCCAGAAGCAGAGGTAGGTTTTAGAAGACTTGTAAAACTGGCACCAGAAATTAGAAGACGTTTTCCATGGGTTGTTGCTTTGAAATTGAGTGGTTCACTTGGAGATAATCAATATTTTGAAACAAATCTAAATGGTGTACAAATCTGCAGCGACTACGACGTTGTGGTTTTAATAGATAGAATTCCAAGTAGAGAAGAAATAAAGAAATTAGTACAACTCCTAAAAACGCCATGCCTAAATTCAGATATAGAGAAAAAACTTCTAGCCAACATAGACGTAAAAATATTTACTGTAAGCTTTCCCGCGCACCATAAAATGAGAATACCATCGGTTTTCGACAGTAATGAAACGGTTTGGAGACACTTAATAGGCGGTAAACCAGTATTTGGCGAAGAATTCTTTAAAAAATATCGGGTAGCAGATGATGAGAAGATTAGATGGGCTCTCGTTCAACGACATAAAAAACGTAAAAAAGCCTTCGACCTATATGCTCATGCTGGTTTTCTTCTCCGAATAGCTAAAACACTTGGGAGAAACGATATCGTCAAGGAAATAACTGAAACAGTTAAAAAATACAAAGATTTCCACACAATTACTGACTGGCAACTAGAAGAATTTAAGAAAAAAATTGAAGAGATAGAAACTAAATTAAACCTCCAATTATAACAAAGCATGACATTTAACACTTAAATTATTTGATTACATCCTTTGTATCATTCTTGAATAATGTTTGAAGTCGGTGATCAGCAGAATTTTAAATCACCTAGATAGCCTAACTAATATCTCCGGGTGATAAACTTGAAGAAACTAGAAATCTACGGCTTAGAAACAATACCAATAATCAAAGAAGGAGACAACATTGCTAAATTGATAGTTGAAGCCGCTACAAGGGAAAATGTAGGTATTCAAGAAGGGGACATTGTTATCATCGCGCAGACAATCGTATCTAGATCGGAAGGAAGAATAATTAATTTAAATGAAATTGAACCTAGCCCTTTCGCAAAAACATTAGCTGAGGAAACCGGTAAAGACCCACGTTTAGTTGAAGTCATTTTAAGAGAAAGTAAAGGCATCGTTAGAATGGGAAGCCACCACCTAATAATGGAAACCCGTCACGGATTCGTATGCGCCAATAGCGGTGTAGATAGAAGTAATGTTCCAGGCGAAGAAACAGTTTCACTCTTACCTTTAGACCCAGATGCTTCAGCCAGGAAAATAAGAGATGAAATAAAAAAGTTAACCGGGAAAGATGTAGCAATTATCATTAGCGATACCTTTGGACGGCCTCTACGTGAAGGAGCTATCGGAGTAGCTATCGGAGTAGCTGGCATTGACCCTCTATACGATATGAGAGGCAGAAAAGACCTTTTCGGATACGAGCTAAGAACTACCATAATTGCAATAGCTGATGAACTGGCCTCAGCAGCAGAACTCCTCATGGGAGAATCTGATGAAGGAATTCCAGTTGTCATCATTAGGGGCCTAAAATACCCCAAGGGTGAATGTCCTATTAAGAAACTATTAAGACCAGTGGAAAAAGACTTATTTAGATAAAAGATAAAAAATATTACCCGAAGCCAATAAAAAGTTTAATTAAATCTCAAAAGACAATTAATTCAACCCATTACAAAATATTTGGATAAATTAAATGTGATAATAAAAATATAAAAACAAAACATAGGAATCGTTATGGGGGTTTTATTTGGAAAAGCTTCCCCAAAAGATTAAAGAAACACTTTACGAAATACTTCAATTACTTCACAAAAAAGTTGAAAAACAAATCAAAGATTTCAACGAAATCAAAGAAAAGTTATATGAAGATTATAGCAAGTACGTGGAATACTCACGCCAGTTAGAGAATACAGCAAAGATCTTAAATAGCCTATTTGAAGATGCTTTAAAATTTTTTGGTTTTCTAATGGATACAGCAAGCATAGCTAAAAACCTAGTTGATGTAGAGGACCCCATCCTTCTTCGCTTCCTACTTTCATCCCTTTTAGAAAGCCTCCTCCACATTAATGATGTAGTTTCTGAAAGCTTCAAACATTTAGATAAACTCGACGAAATCGAAACATCCTTAAATAAAATGATAAGCAATACGAAAAATTTAACAAATATTTTTCAAGAAATTGGGGAGAAAATACGGGGTCAAATAGAAGATATTAGATATGAGCTGGAAGAACTTAATAAGAAGATACATAAAGTGAAAGCAGAAGGTAAATAAGGAAACAACTTTCCTATCAGTTAGATATGTTATTACCCGATTTGAATTAGAGGTCCTCTTATGAAAATGTGGGAAGTAAAAGCAAAAATAGGAGATAAAGAATATAAATGGCATTTCTGCGATTTAAAATCCATAAGTGAAGGAAAAATTATTGTTCTTAGAGAAAACTGGTTTGATCTATTTCTTTTATGCGTTAGAAAAAGGGGAGCACAATCCTTTACAATTCAAAGTTTAAAAAGCCCAGAAGGAGAGGAAGTCTCTAGTCAGAACATCTTGCTGGTTCTTCTAACATTTGAAGACCTGCCAATGGGTTTCCTGATCAGAATACTGGAAAGAACAGGAGAACTCATAGCAATATGGCCTAAAGAATTCGCAGAAGCAGCCAAAAAAGATCTACCAACCCTCAAAACTTTAGTTACAAAAATGATTGCAGTTCCAGAGAAATTATCAGATATAGTTATTGCATCTACAAGTTCTCTCCAAGAATTTAAGGGAGACGTCGAATATATAACCTAACATGGAAGAGGGGAAAATGAAAAAAGTCGAATTTAAAGTAATATTCCTAGTTCTTCTATTTGCTTTCACATACATGCTCAACATGAATGTTAATGCATTTCTATTTCAGCTTCCAAAAAGATATGCAGATATTCCTCCAACTGAAACATTCAAAACAGATTTCTGGAACATTACAAAAGCAGAAACGGATCCACTTGAATCAAACATAACTGAAATCGAAGAAAAAGCAGTTGCTTATGGCAGTGTATCCAGAAAAATCAGCATAAAGGAAGTTTGGTTCCTGAGCGAAGTCTATGGAGGAAAAAGAATAGAAATTTATGGCTTACTAATGCAGCCTTCAAATAAAGTAAATAAAACACCCGCACTACTACTTTTACACGGCTATCAAGGATCACATAAAGGCTTCATCGATTTAATGGAATATATAGCCTTTCACAACTACACGGTTTTAGCGATTGATGCACCAGGATGCGGTAAATCAACAAATTTCCCAGAATGTATACCACAAAACATAGTCAATACGACTCAAGGACCACAAGGAGCCTACTTTTACCACGCAATTTGGGCCGCACTAAGAGCCATAACATTTCTCCACAATCTTCCCGAAGTAGACACGTCGAAAATAGCTATTTCCGGCGCCTCAATGGGAGGCATAGAAACTTTCATAATTGCAGCCATAGATCCAAGGGTTAGAGTAGCCATTCCAATTGTTGCAGCAGGAAACTACGAGAATCTAATCAGAGCAGGAACCTTTGCAAACGGTCTTATGCCGCCGGAAACGTCCATAAATGATGAAAATGCTAGAAACGTCATGAAATATTTTGACGTCATAGCTTATGCTCCCAAAATAAAGATACCTACATTGATGCTTGCAAGCACAAACGATGAATTCTTTACTCTTGAATCTACAAATGACACCTTTAAAATGCTCGGTGCAAGCAACAAAATTTTAAATTTGGCTCCAAACTGGGGACATTTCCAAGAATATAATGGCTGGAGGGAATCTGCCCTCATATGGCTTAATTACCACTTTAATAAAACGGGTGAATCGCTTCCAAGAATAGTATGTGAATATGAAGTTTACAAAGGCTTATCTACAAAAGTATTTGTTAAAGCAAAGGTATCAAGGGACTATGAACTTTATCTCGCTTATAGGTCTGGTTCCTTTGGAGAAACATGGAAAGTTGTACCGATGAAGCTAGAAAATGGAATTTGGACCAAGAAAATTTCGTCAAACATCCCTGGAAAACTGTTGTTTTACGTAATAGCTAGAAAAGGCAACCTTCAATTTTCTACAACGCCAGTTTACGTGGTAAAATGTACGCCTCTAGTAAACTTCACTACAACGTTGCTTCTTTTCATGGCTTTAGCTGTAACTTACATTTATGTTAGACCTCTTTTCCCAAGAAAACGTCTGAGTTATATTGCTGGACTTACAGCATGGTTCCTTGCAGTTTTATCACTTTATTTACCTTGGATTGCCATAGACGATAGAGCTTTGCTAACAGTTTGGGAGTTAATTGAACGCTTTGGAGAAACATTTGCAGTATCTCCATGGATAAGATACGTAATTCTCATATTAATTTCACTATTTTTAGTGCTAACCGTTCTTAAACCATTCATCGGCTTTATCTTTTCCTTGAATTGCTCCTTAGTTTCTATAGCATTTATTTTCCTTCTAAACTCGCTTACAAAAGGAGCTATTATAGCGTCATTTACCACAGGTAACATAGTAGCAACCTTATCCATGGTGACATACGTAACGATATGGTATTTTGCCAAACGGAGGACCAGTAACAATAGCTAAAATATACAAATCACATGGCATAAATTGATTTATATTAGTAAGTTACAAACTTAACTCATACCAGTTAGATTGGGGGTTTATATCTTTGAGCGATTTGGAAACAAAGGTTTTAAATTTATTAAATTCTGAAAACGAGTTCGAACAGCTTATGGGAGACATCTTAAGAGTTTTAGCACTTTATAACGGTGTCTTATGGAGTTCTGAATTGTACAGAGAACTAGTAACCTTCCACAGCACACTGGGGGAAAGGGAGATAAAAGATGTAAAAAATATTGACAATGCTGTTTCAAGACTAGTTGAAATGGAAATATTAAAAACGGATGAAAGGCTAAAGGCATCTCTAGCAGGTGTAGGGGCCACAAAAGAACCATTAATTTTCATTGCTGATCGAGAAGCTATTCGAGGAATAATCTTGAATGATTCGAAACTTAAAAAATTCATAACAGAGAGAAATAGAATATTTGGGGAGCTTTTTAAAAAGAAAAAGTAATGCCATTTAACCTTTTAGGTAAGCAGTTCTACAAAGCTTAACATCAATCCGTTCGTTATTTATTCTTTCTTTAAACTTTGTTAGAATGACTTTCAGACATTTGTTTCGTTTCCAGTTCCTGTTGCTTTTTTCTTTTAGCTTAAAAATTAAACGTATTGATAATCGCGCTACTATACCGATTTCACGAAAAGTTTCTGCATTATTTTGCTTATTTCAATTTAAACCTTTCTAAGCAAACCCATATAAATTTAAGCAACCAAATACAAAAGCTTTAAAAACATTGAAAGCATGGATTTTAAACTATATTCATAATTCATGGCAGACTTTTCGTCCACCAGTATTTCGCCGTCTTATATAGGAACTTAAGGGTGGGCGGGTGGGTGGTGGAAGGTGGCGAAAAAAA
>CAYYZD010000101.1:4426-5847 GCA_964476035.1 uncultured archaeon | reverse complement strand
GGCATAAAAGCTAAAATCAAAAAATCTTATCCACCCACAATAAGTAAAGGAAATATATTAGCTATTATCTTAACACGGGGAATCCATGGAAAACCATTGACAACAAAATATGAAGCAAGAGATGAAGAAACAGCCCTAGAATACGGGGAAACAATAGCAAAAATATTACCATACATACCAAATGGAACCATACTATTTTTCCCATCCTATGAAGTACAAAAAAACATGTTAACCACATGGCATAAACATGGAATCCTTGAAAAATTTAGCGCACCTATCTTCATAGAAGAGGAAAAATCAGATATAGAAATTTTGGAAGATTATAGAAAAGCAGCAAGAAAAGGAAAAGCAGTACTAGCGGCAGTTTGCAGAGGAAAAATGAGCGAAGGACAAAATTTCAGTGACGAAGAAGGAAGAGCAGCGATAATGATAGGCATACCATTTGCAAATATAAAAGATTCCTATGTAAAAGCTAAAATAGAGTACTACGAGGAAAAAGAGAGAGGAAAAGGCCGCAGATGGTACTTAGATGATGCCGTAAGAACAGTAAATCAAGCAATAGGTAGAGTGTGGCGACACAAAAACGACTATGCGGTTGCGATTCTAATGGATAACCGATATGCCAGACCCTACATCCTAACTAGAATAACATCATGGATAAGAGCCAGAATTACCCGACCCTACTCAAACATACCAATAACCACAGTTCAATGGTACCTGCAGAAATTCTACGGTGAAATGCAACAAATCGTACGATGACCTTGCTATAAATCGTAGAAAAATACAGAGCTACGTAATTAATGTTTTGAAATCTAAAAGACGTATAAAACCTTAAAAAAAGGATTAGTTACTAATTTTTTACAGTAAAGGTCAGTTCCGTAAAGACTATGCCGCTAGTTTTTAAGAAAGAACCGTAAAAACCAAAACAAAACAGCAAGAACCCAACCAAATCGAAAAATTCTCTTAGTAACAATAAAATAGCAAGAAAAAATAAATCAAAACTAAATAAAACAAAAACAGAGCGTAAATTTCTGGTTAAAACCTATCGGGTTAGAACAAAACCGTTTATTTCTTTTTTGGATAAATCAAAACAAATCAAAAAACAAAAAACTTAAATTCTACCAATCATGTGTGATATAGTAATCACAAATATAGTTTATTCCAATCGAAAACTTAAATTTAAAGTACAAATTAAAAATAAAAATCTCAAATTGAAAAACATACATAAAAATGACTCAAAAATCTTTATATTCAAATAAAAAAGAAAGAAAAAGGAGAGAGACAGAAATGATCGAACTAGGATGGCATATAATTGCTGAACTCAACGGCGTAGATCCTAGGATACTCGACGATGAAAAATACCTCGTCGAGACGCTGAAAAACGCAGCAGAAAGAGCAGACCTAACAATACTCAGTGTAAA
>CAYYZD010000101.1:0-4326 GCA_964476035.1 uncultured archaeon | reverse complement strand
TCGAGACGCTGAAAAACGCAGCAGAAAGAGCAGACCTAACAATACTCAGTGTAAAGACACACAAATTCAACCCTCAGGGAGTCAGCGTCGTTGTCGTTGTTGCAGAGTCCCATATCTTCATTCATACATGGCCAGAACACAGATATGCAGCCTTAGACATATTCACTTGTAAAAGCGAGGAAAGTACATGGAAAGCATACAAATTCATACTAGAAAAGCTGAAACCTGGCAACACACAGGTCATTATGCTAAAGAGAGGAATAGTAACTTACAACAACGCTATGAATTTAACCGTAAATGCAGAGGGAGCAACGGCAGCAAAGGGGGAGGTCATAGTTGAGTAGTGACGATGACTCAGATCAGGCAATTGATGTAGGAGGAATACTGTACCACGAACGGCTCACCAAGACGCTCTCAAGAATATTTCAAGTAAACAAAGTACTCTACGCCGGAAGAACGAAGTATCAACGTATAGAGGTAGTGGATACTCCAGATTTCGGAAAGATGCTCATATTAGACGGCAAGGTGCAGTTCTCTTTGAAAGACGAATTCATCTATCATGAAAGTTTAGTTCATCCAGTAATGCTTACCCATCCTAGTCCGGAGAAGATTTTAATCATTGGTGGGGGAGATGGAGGGGCATTAAAAGAAGTTCTTAAACATAATACAGTTAAAAGTGTAACCCTTGTAGATTTAGATGAAGAAGTTATGAAGATAGTTAAAAAATATGTTCCAGAAATGTTTAAAGATTCGTTAAAAGATCCGAGAGTAAAAATTTTAAATATGGACGGTAGGAAATTCCTTGCAGAGACCGAAAATAAATACGATATAATTATTTTAGATGTAACGGATCCGTTTGGGCCGTCAACACTTCTCTATACCAAAGAATTTTATCAACTTGTTAGCAATGCCTTAAAAGATGGAGGCGCCATGGTCACGCACTCTGAGGGTATGTTTTCATGTAGAAAAGAATTTGTAACAATTTATAGGACAATTGAGACAGCATTTAGAAAAGTTAGAGCGTGCAGTGCGTTTATACCATCTTTTGGCGATGTATGGATGTTTACAATAGGGTCAAACACCTTAGATCCAGTAAATATGGATGTGAAGGTAATAGAGGAAAGAATGAAGAAAAGACATGTAGAGACACGATTTTACTACCCTGAAATACATGGAGCGCTATTCACATTACCGAAGGACTTGTTAAAAGACTTAAAAGAAATGAAAGTTGAAATCTCAACCGATAAATCCCCAGTTCAAATATCAGCATAAACTCTTACCGAATTTTGGCATGCTTGTAAAACTCCATTTTGCATATAGGTTAACTTTTAAATAAAAGGTTAAAAACAGTAATATCACATTTCAAGGCTAGTTTGTTAAATATCAAAATTATGTAAGTTGTTGTTAATTTAAGAGAGGTTATATAGTAAATCTGGAGGTACAGTTTTGGAATCAGATTTAACTAAGGTCATAAAAGTTGGTAAAATAGAAATTACTATGGTTTTAATGCTTGTAATTTTATACTTATATGTGGCATTTGTACGTATTCCAACCATGCTGGTGTTTTTAGGTATAGTTTTAGGGGGCTGGCTTGTATTTAGGCCATCTGAGTGGGCTGTAGAAGGATTAGAAGGAATAAGTAAAACTATTGGCCTTACAGCATATTTTGTTGGAGTTCTAACAAGTTTGACATCAAACTTACCAGAAGCGGTAATGTTAGGTTTAACGTTATGGCGAGGTTATACGACGAAAAACCCGGCAATGGTAGATATAGCAATACTAACGGTTTTGTCATCAATAGGCTTCAACATGATGCTTCTAGGTTCAGTAATACTACTAGGTACAAAGAAAACTGGTGGAAGCATAGAAATCCCTAAAACAGCAATAGAACACGAGATAGAACTTATAAGATTCACTATAGTTGCGCTGCTTGCCGTGTTTGCTCTAGGTATAATAGACATATTATTTAGCATGAATTTGAACGAGACAACAGTGACAACGTATTACATACCAAGGGAAGCAACACTACTTCTTGTAATTTCCTACTTAATTTACATTTTATTTTCAGCAAAAGGAGGAGTTCAGGGGTCAGGAGAAAGCGAAAAAAACGAGGAAGAATTACATTATTCGACAAAGGCCTATACAATGTTGTTCTTAGCTGGATTACTGGGAATATACCTTGGTGGAGAACTCATAGTGAGAAGTGTCGAATCTATAATTAGTGAGGAAGCCCTTGCAATTTATGGAAACCCAATTATATTAAGTGGGCTCCTCATGGGGGCTTTAGCAGCAGTACCTGAGCATGGAATAGCAGTTATTTCAGCCCATAAAGGAAAAATAGATATATCGTTAGGCAACTTACTGGGGGGCATATCTCAAATAATACTCTTAATTTTGGGAAGTGTAGGAACGATAATTTTAATCCCCCTCGACGAATACGTGCTCTTTCAATTGCTTATAACAGCGTTGTGCATGTGGTTTTTAAAAAGAAGTATAGTGGATGATGGAAAACTGGACAATTTTGAAGGAATCATGATTATAACAGTACAAATATTTGTATTCATCTTGCTCCTCAAAGGACTAGTATAAGTGATTTTTAATTGCAATCACAACTTTAAACATAGCCGATGATGAAATTTATATGTCAGATATTACTTCTCGTATTCTTCTAACCGCCTCTTTTAGGTCTTCACGTGAAGCTGCAAAGGACATTCTTAGATGACCTTCTCCAATTTCAGGTCCAAAAATAACCCCTGGAACCGTAACAACTCTTGCTTTTTCAAGTATGTACATTGCAAGTGACATGGAGTCTTTGGAAATTTTCGAAAAATCTGGGAAAACATAAAATGCTCCCTTGGGCTTAAAACATTTAACCCCGTTAATTTTGTTCAATTCTGACACAATTAAATTTCTTCTATTCCCATATTCTTTTACCATTTCCCTTACAGCATCCTGTGGCCCCTTCAATGCTGCCAATGCCGCATATTGAGCAATGGAACTTGCACAAACTGTAGAAATAGAAACCACTTTTTTCAGATGCTCAGTGAATGTCGAATTAGCAATCACGTAACCAACGCGCCAACCAGTCATTGCATATGTTTTAGAAAATGAAAAAACTGTAATAACTTTTTCCCTAACATCGGGAATGGAAGCTATGCTAAAATGCTTTTCTCCGTCGAAAATTATTTTTTCATAAACCTCATCGCTCAACAAAATGACATTTCTTTTCCCAATAATATCTGCAATCTCTTCAAGTGTTTTCCTGTCTAATACAGCCCCCGTTGGATTTTGAGGCGTATTCAAAACAATCAGCTTAGTCTTATCAGTAATCTTATTTTCCAATTCCCCAACATCCGGTTTAAATCCGCGATCCTCATGAAGAGGGCAGTAGATAATCTTAGCGTTAACAAACTTAGCGACGCTATAATAAGCAGACCACGCAGGATCAGTAAGTATAACCTCATCTCCAGGATTTAAAAGAACGTTAAAAATAGCAAAAATTGCATGGTAGCCGCCACAAGTAACAAGAATTTCTTTTTCAGGATCAGCCTCAATACCATTTTCCTCTCTAAGTTTCTCAGCAATAGCTTCCCTAAGTTCGGGGATTCCAGCTATCGCGGTGTAATGCGTGTAACCTTTGTCCATTGCTTTCTTGGCAGCTTCTCTAATAAATTTAGGTGTTTCAAAATCTGGTTCGCCAAGCTCAAGCCTTATAACATTTCCCAAGGCGAGAGCTTTCTCACTAAACTTCTTAATGCCGGAAAGCGGGGTTCTAATTGCTCTCTCGGAGATAAACCTTTCCAATCAATTCACCACCAACTTCATCAAAACCATAAAACGATACAAATACCTAATATAAAAAACTATAGTCTTAAACTTCATCTAAAGATTCTACGAAAAATTTACTTCAATCGGTCTAAAATTTGGCAACGATAATTTAATTTTAAAGATTTCGGTGCGTATTACACTTAATTTTACATTTAACCAACACATCTTTCAGTGATCCAGCATATAACTCACCAAATTAAGGAACCTGGCCTGAAATGTTATTCCAGAAGTTCCGCCTAAGTATTTACCCCTAGTCTTCTTCTACATAATAATTATTAACCTAGTTGATTAATGTAGCTTAAATTAGGTAATGAGAGGAGATGAGATACTTATGTCTTCAAGGCCACCTATAGAAGTTCAACATCTTTTTAAAATCGGCAAAATAGGAGAATTAGAACTTAAGAATAGAATTATAATGGCCCCAATGCTAATTGGCTTATCGGAACTCGACGGTACTATCGGAGAAAGGTTTACACGTTTTTATGTAGAGAGAGCTGA
>CAYYZD010000100.1:0-5951 GCA_964476035.1 uncultured archaeon | reverse complement strand
GCTTAAACGGTCTGATAAAAATGTTAACATTATCTATTGTTCTTCCAGTTTCAAATTCCACTTCTTCCTGAAGTCTTTTAAGAGTATAAGGCTTTTCAACTAGTTTTTTAGTAAGAGCGTATTGTCTTAGAGGATCGGCAAAAATATGAAACAGCATCTGCTCATAGGTTAGAGGCGTAGTTGTCTTTAATTCCTCAAAAGTTTTTCTAATAAACTCTTCCGCTTCTTCTCTACCCATAATACTTAGCTGCGAGAAAAGGTTTTCAGCGCTTTGAGGAAGTATCTCAGCGTACTCAAGAGGTTCCTCTGCTTCGTCCAAAAGAACAACTAAACATCTTTGAGGCTCAACTTCTATTCCAGAAAAATAGCTTACAATTCTTTTTTCGCCAATCGACATAGACATAAAACCAGCGGTACCTCCGCCAATTGCGTGGCTTGTAAAAATCTTCATGGCTTCTGCTCTCGACAAATCAGCATCAATAGGATACTTATACTCAATTCTCGCCCCCTCTATGGGGTCCCAATACAAAAGTACTATAGCCTTAGGCATACTTTATCCCCTCTCTTAAAATACTTTCAATAGTCTTTTTTAATATATCCAAAATTATAGGTCTATATGTTGGGTCTATTGCTATTGTTCCGTGTGCTTTTATTCCTAGGATTTCTGAGACCTCTTCCGGTTTCATTGCTTCTGGTAGATCCTGTTTGTTTGCGAAGGCTATTACTTTGATGTGTGGCGCCCATTCACGAATCAAATCCAACAAGATCTTTGATTCTTCAACGTTTTTCCTCGTAGAATCTGTTACTAATATTACTATGTCGCTTCCACGTATCCATAGGTTCCATAGTGCTCTGAACTGTTCTTGCCCAGCGAAATCCCAAACAACAACCCTAACATTACCTACACTCGCAGTTTCAACGGTACCTTCCATAGCGGACTCCAACGTTGCAACCTCTGGCGTCAATGTTGGTTTGTATTCTTTTGGTGGTGTTTCTCCGCGTATTAGTTTTAGTATTGTTGTTTTTCCTACTCCTCCGTATCCTACGAGGCTAATTTTAACAGGAGTAACAATAACATCATCGATTGTGGCTCTAAATGCAGCGTAAAACTCTTTGGGGTTTGTGCATTTGTTTTTTAATTCCAAAAACTTTTCTTTGAGTTCATTTACTCTCTTTTGCAAATGGAAGTTGCTTTCTTCTTTAGAGGCAGCTAATAGGATTAAGTGGTCATTGACTCTTGTGTATGTTATTTTTATGTTTGCTATCGTTGTGTTTTTTGTTTCTTTTTGCCTTTCTAGCTCTAAAAGTGCTTCACCTATTTTTGCTAATGGGAATAAGAGTTGGTGTTCTGTGTAGTTTTTTGCTATTTTTACACCATTTCTATTCATAAGTAATAACATTAAAAGCATTAAATTTCCCTCTTAAAAAGTCGCAGTTCAATGACATTTTTTCTTTTCATTCACATCGTCCTAGTGTGGTTATTATCCTACCCTCTACCTTGTTACCGCACTTATTACAACTTAAAATCGGGTAAATAACTATATAAATGTAGTGCAAATATACTCACAAAACAGCTTTAAAGTCAGCTTTACATTAGTGAAATTCGAAATACTACATTACAAACAGTTATCCTTCACTGGCCTCCATAACTTGCAGTAGTCATAACTGAGCAAGTGCTTGCACATGTTGGAGGGGTGTTAAGTAAACTACCAGCAGAAAACAAAAGAAAATGTGTAATGATTCATCGAAATAGGAATAATCCAATAAATATATTAATCTGGCATAACTTACAAATTATGATGAAAGGGTGAGGATTGTGGAAGATGAAATAGAAGCAGAAGTAAGAGGAAGAATTCTTCAAGACTCAGAAACAATAAAGAAAACAATATCACTAATAAAGGAGAGAATGCTGAGGAAAAGAGATGAATTATCGCTCTACGCGATAGCGTCACCTCTTTTTGCAGAATTTGACAGAAGCCTAGACCAAGTTATAGAGCATCTCGCAGTAAGAATGAGTAAGGGTCTAGCCAGCTACATAAGAGAGAAAATATTAGATAGCACTAGAACAGTAGAAGAAACTACAGAAGCCCTCAGAAAAGACGTAGAAGTATTAACAGCAAGACTTAACGAATTCAAACAAAAACTTGAGGAAAGAGAAAAGGAGTTTGCTGAAAAAGAAAGTGAAGTAGATAAACTAAAAGAAGAAATCGAGAAACTTAGCGAAGAGGCGAGAAAAGCTAGAGAGCTTGAAAAGAAAATGGAAGTATTAACTTCAAAACTTGAAGCAAGAGAAAAAACAATAGGGGAGCTTAGACAAAAACTTGAAGAGGCTGAAGGTAAACTTATAGAGACATCAAAGCTTTCGGACCAACTTAGTGAAGCTGAAAGAAGAATAAAAGATCTTGAAAGAGAAAGAAACAGGCTACTTGAAGAACTAAAGAGTAGAGAAGATGCAGTTAATAAATTAAGAAGTGTGCAACTAGAACTTGACGAGGCAAAGGCGAAGATAGAAGAACTACAGGAAGAAAGAGATAAATTGGCAGCTGCGCTCAAGGGAAAAGAAGAAGAACTCAAAGCGAAGATAGAAGAATTAGAATCTTTAAAAAAAAGTTTAAAGACACTTGAAGAAGAAGCAAAAAAATATTCTGAAGCAGAAAAACAACTGAGAGAAAAAGAAGAGCAAATTTCTAAGTTAAAAGACGAATTAGAAAAACTAAAGGTAGTTAAGTCAGATTTAGAAAACGAAAAACGAACTAGGTCCGAACTTGAAAAAGAGCTAAGAGATAAAACTAAAAAAATTGAAGAGCTGGAGGAAAAACTACGCGTAGCTCAAGAAGAAATGGAAGGGAAACTAAAGCCAAAAGTCGCAGCTCTTCAAGAGAGACTTGATGAAAAAACAAATTTGGTTGATCAGCTAAGAGCAAAAATAACGGACTTAGAAAGTAAGGTTTCGAAGCTTGAAGTTGAACTTGCAGATAAAAGCGAGGAAGCTAGTAGGCTGGCCAAAAAGGTTGAAAAATTGGAGGGTGCAGATGCTGAGCTCATAAAAGTAAGCAAAGAGTTAAGAGACGCCAAGAAAAGGTTAGAAGAACTTAAAAAAGAGAGGAAAACCATAGCTGAAGAAAACAAGGAGCTTAAGAAACAAGTAGAGCTTTACGACATGTTGCTTGAAAAACTTATAAAAATGATGGAGAAAGATCCGAAAATAAAGATATTGGCGGTACTTAAAGAATATCAAGAACTACCAGTTTCTCGAATAAGTAAAATAGTTGCCATGCCAACAATATTAGCTAGAAGATACATAGAGGAAATGGCTGAAACAGGTGCCGTTGAAATAGAGGAAGACGTGGTAAGGCTCGCTATCCAGGGGTTAAAAAAGTTGCCAAGTGAAATTTCAGAGGAAGCTTAAATTAACGTTTTAAGCTAATTTTAAATCTTGCTGGCTCTATCCAAGTGGACTTGCATTTCGGGCATTTTCCAGGTTTCCCGAGATGCTTTGTATTCTTAAAAACGAAACCACACTTTCTACATCTAGGAGGATCCATGACAATGATTTCTCTGCCACCACTCAAACTCCTAATGGTTTTAGCAATGTGCTGGATATCGCTGTAAATTAGTTTAACGTCCTTAATATCAAGTGAACGAGCTATTTGTTCTGCCGAAAGAAAATTACTGGAGTTTCTCAGAATTTTAATTATTTGTTCTCTTCTTGTTTCCATTTGTTCCATTAATATTCACCGCATAGTAAAGCTTATTTCAGCTAAAAACATCCAAACAAACTATCTACCTTTTGTTTAACCATTTCAACAATTTGTAGCTAATATATCATCCACGTATCAAGTGTTTAAAATGTAGCAAAAGATATAAAAGGTCTTTTAAGTTACCTTTAAAGCAAGTAGTGGGGAGGTTTAAAGTGCCTCTTACCAAGAACGACCTTCTAGCCTATGTAAAAATCGAATTCGATAAAAACTTGGGGCCAGTACTTAAGGAATGGGAAAAATTCGATGAAAGTTTTGATTTAGATATAGAGAAAATGTTTGTAAACTTCTATTTATGGTTTTTAGGCGGCGACATGGATAGGAAAACAAGACCCCGTATCATAGTATTTAACAAATTTTCAATAGTTCCATCAATAAGAGGAATGAACATAGATTGCTTTTTTGTTAGAAACAAGAAAAAACCTGTGAGAAACATAGGAAAACTCAGAAAACTGTTGAAAAAACTAAGACAACGATAAAGATCATCAGACACCAGATAATAAAATATTTATTTATAAGTAGTGTTAATTTCGTTTAAAAAATAAGTTATTGTTTTTGACGCCAAAATTGTGTAGGTGATTTTCTTGGATAATAAAGTATTAGAAAAGTTAAGATTAGCAGGCGAAATAGCTCAAAAAGCATTAAAATACGCAGCCTCGTTAGCTAAGCCTAATACCAAGCTTCTTTACATATGTGAAAAAGTTGAAGAGATGATTTTGAAAGAGGGAGGAAAACCAGCTTTCCCACTAAACATTTCCGCCAATAACATAGCTGCCCATTACACTTCCCCTCCCAACGATATGAGAAAGCTGCCAAACAAGGGAGTTGTAAAAATTGATCTAGGTGTACACATAGATGGATACATAGTGGATGCAGCAAGAACAATAATACTGGGAGGAAATTATGCCAAATTGGTAAGGGCAGCGGAATCAGCTTTAGACGCTGCAATCCAAATTATCAAAGACGGTGTTAAAATTTCGGAAATAGGTGAAGTAATCGAGAAAAATATCGTTGAATCGGGTTTTAAACCTGTAAGAAATCTTACTGGACATGTCATGGAAAGATACAACTTGCATACAGGTCTATCAATACCAAACGTTTCAACAAAAATTAGCCTATTTTCTCCTAAACTTAAAGAAGGAATGCTGGTCGCTATTGAACCTTTTGCAACAACTGGTGAAAAGGGAATAGTTATAGAAATTCCTGAAGCCTACATTTACAGATTGACGAAACTCACTTCACCTAAGGGAAAACCAGAAGAGAAAATAGTTTCCTGCATATATAAAAGGTTTAAAACGCTTCCCTTTGCCTTAAGATGGGTAAACACTTTATTAAAGTCTAAAAAACACAAACTAGTGTTTCAAAGCCTTATAAGAGGGAAAATATTGCATAAATATCATGTGTTGAAGGATTCAAACAATGGAATAGTTTCGCAAATGGAAGATACTATTCTAGTAAAGAAAAATGGTTGTGAAGTATTGACAAGAAAATAGGAATTTAAGTTATATTTTTGGCTGAGCTATTTTACCTTCTTTCTCTACCCTTCTTCCTAGGTACTCTCGGACCTCCCCCGAACGGAGGCCTTCTCCTCGGCATACCATATCTTTTTGTAGACATATTATTTTGAGTATTAACTTCTGGAACTTCTTCATCAACTACCTCAAAAGACCCGTACCTACCAATGTTTAGTCGCATGGAACCCTTGAAAAGCGAAACATACGCATTAGAGATCTTAAGACTGTTTCCAACATTCACTTGTTCCACATGCTTATCCCAGAGCGTTAGCAAAATAACGCCTGTTTCGTCCCCGACCAATGCTTCAGCAACTTTATGTGTTGATCCGTTTCTCCGAGATATAACCTCTCTTGGTTCACTCTTCTCAACAACTTTAACTAAAATATTTACTCTTCTACTTCTAGGGTTTAGATCTCCAACTTTAACAAATTCTTCTTCCATATCTTATTCCTCTTAGACACGTGTATCTCTTATGTTTGTAGCCTGGTTGTTTTGAGTCTAAGAAACCCCCACCAGGCACCTGGGGTAATATTAGCCACCTTGAGGGTCATTGCACACCAATTTGCATTGGTGTAAGGTGGATAACCCACCTACCTCCCCTAAGTCCATGATCAGAATCAAAACATCATCTTCATTTTAACATGGACTTCAAGGAGGCTTGAAAGTTAAGGTAATCTC
>CAYYZD010000099.1:0-6020 GCA_964476035.1 uncultured archaeon | reverse complement strand
ACTTCGAAGCTTAAAATTACTATAAATAACTAAACATTACCAAAACCAAAAACTGCTTACCAACCCTATTGTGTTGAACATGGTGTTGGCCTTGACCTTCATAAAGTTGCTTAATGATGTATACGTAGTTGCTGGGCAGAATCTAACACATATGTACGACGCGTACGCTTACTTGATAGTGAGAAGCGGTAAAGCATTGCTGGTTGATGCTGGTTCCGGGCTTGCAGCGGAGAAAATGTTTAGAAATATAAGAAATATTGGGATAGAGCTTCAAAAAGTAGAGTATTTAATGGTTACACATGGACATTTTGATCATATTGGTGGAGCCAAGAAAGTGAAGGAAAAAACCGGATGTAAAGTTGTTATGCATCAACTCGATGCAGAGGTGCTGGAGAAGGGAGACAGTGTTCTGAGTGCAGCCAACTTCTACGGAGAAAGACTTAAACCATGTAAAGTGGATTTAAAACTGGAGACAAGGGACAAAGAAATTTTGAAACTCAACGATATAGTTCTTGAGGCTTTACATATACCAGGACATACGCCGGGTAGCATCGCTTTATACTATGAGAGTCTTCAAGGGCGGAAAATATTGTTTGGTGGAGATTTGCACGGGCCGTTTAGCTCCGAGTGGAGGAGTAACATTGAACAGTGGAGGAATTCCATGGAAAAACTTTTAGAACTAGATATTTCCATTCTCTGTGAAGGACATAACATCGTGAAAAGAAATCCGAAAAAATGGATAAGAGAACTTCCCAAAAACATCACACAAATCAGATAGTTATTTTTTTATTTTGTCAGAAAGATGTTGTCCTAGAAATTCAAAATTTATGTCTAAATTGGATCTAATATAGATTTTAGGTTGAAAGGCGGTTAGAATGTTAATTGACCCATTGAAATTATCTAAGGAAGTTAGAAAGATTGTTTGTAAACATTCTGATGGTGTTGAGTTGAGGAAGTATTTTAGGTTTAGGGGCGGTAGATGGTATGGTGGAATTGCTACGGCTGATTGTGTTGGTTGTTGTCTTAAATGTGTTTTTTGTTGGGGTCATTTAACAAGGGATAACCCTCGGAAACATGGTCAGTTTTATGCGCCTCAGCAGGTTTTCGACGAAATTGTGAAAATAGATGGAAAACGTGGATACGATATGCTTCGTGTAAGTGGAGGAGAACCAACCATAGGTAGAGAGCACCTTCTACAGCTTCTTGAACTAGTTGAACAAACAAGATATACTTTCATTTTGGAAACAAATGGCATTTTAATTGGAGCAGACAAAAAATACGCACAAGAATTATCTAAATACAGTAACCTACATGTTAGAGTTTCGATAAAAGGCTGCACTCCAAACGAATTTTCGCGACTAACTGGGGCTAAACCTAACGGCTTCAATCTTCAACTTAATTCATTGAAAAATCTTCTTGATGCAGGTGTTTCGTGCCATCCAGCTGTTATGTTAAGTTTTAGTTCAAAAGAAAATATTTTAAGGCTTGTCGATGAGCTAAAAAAGATCGATAGCAGATTGGTGGCTCAGTTAGAAGAAGAATACGTTATACTCTATCCTCACGTGGTAAAACTATTAAAGAAAAATCGTATATGGCCTCTTAGAGCAGTTAAACCTTGAGATAATCGCTGCTTTTTTGCAAATCGATATAAAAATTCATTGTTGCTGCTGTAAATATGCTGCCGACGATCGATGTGATAATAACGCTGATTAAGAAACCTAGGACGGGAATGTTCATTAAAAGGTATATAATAGTAGAAATAATGCCTGTTAAAGCAAGGAAAATAAATGCGTAGGTTAAAACTTCAGTTTTGCCGCTTGCTAACATAACGCTTTTCCTTATGGCTTTAGAAAATGATGCATCATCTGCTATAATTATAAAGGGTGTTAGATAAAGGAAATAACCCAAAATTAAAAGGAAAATTACATATGCAATCGCAGCCACGCCTATAAAGAAAGTAGGTAGGATTAGAATTAGCCATAAAAACTCAAAGGACAGGAATCTGGTAAAGTATTTATGAGAAAGCTTTGTGAATGTTATAGGCGGGAAATTTTCAGATGCTTGGTAAATTTCACCAAGATACCCGCCTAGAACGAATGCGCGAATGAATGCAAAAATTGTCATTAAAATTATGGAATAAGTTAAGGATTGTACAGCTGTTTTCGGGAAGTCGTAAAAGCTTTCAATCGATGGAAGGTCGAATGGGAGGGAAAATTTTACACCAACTCGAAAGGTTTCAGACAAGGCCGCTACAAGACCTTCATGCCAGTAAAAAATAACATCAAGTATTATTGGTATCATTGCTAGGTGACTTACCTTCTTGAAAGTTTCGGCCCCCTTTTGGAAAACCTTAAGAAATCCAACCACCCTCCCTACCCATCAATTAATAGATCATGTAAGGTGAAATGTTAAAATTTTATTAAACCTATCTATATCGTGAAATTTTCTCACGTGGACCGCTTCCCCTAGACTTTTTTAGGATTATTACAACTAAAACTACAACAAGTGTGATAATTATAGGGAATATAATTACAGCATAGGGTAAAACAGCTTCATCAAGGAGTAGTTTACTTGCTAAAAACAATGTTATCTTTAGATTTTTTTCTAAAACAGTTTCAATTCCATCTTCTGGGGGGTTAAAATATTCCCATATATCGTAAAGATACATTGTGCCGTTGATCTCTTTAGTGTGTTCTCTTAGCCATGTAACATTATTTCCTTGACCGTATACCTCAATTGTAAACGCAAAAATGTTATGCACACCGTACATCCAGTCCCCCCACTCACCACTGGATGTGTATAGCTTGCTAGATTGAAAATAAGGATAACCGCTTATTTCACTCATATTTTCTGAGAGAGAAACAAATTCTTCTTCGTCTGGTGATGGGTCTGACGTATAGCTCCACGGATAGAGTATAGCTACAATCCCGCTGTGGAAACTTAAAGCATACTTTATGTTTTTATGTTTTTCCACGAATTGTTTAATTGCTCGTGTCTCTGGTTCAGAAAATGGTTCGGGACCGATGTAGACTTCTGAATACGGATCTGAACTGCCGCTTTTCACGGTGGTATCGTTCCAATGAAAACCGTAATTACGATTTAGATCAACACCTCCAAGCCAATCTTCATTTATTAAACCGTCACCATCATCATCGTAACCTTCGAAACCCATATGTGTAACATTCCACCACCAATATATTTCCCCGTCACCATCTACATCGTTTGGAGGATCTTCATCAAATCTTCCATCCTCATCATCATCTATAGGACGTAGATTTTTTCTTTGCCACGGGTTTATCTCCGAAGCCTCTATGCCGTCAGCATTTAAAGCTGGAACAATGTAAACTACAGTTTTCTCCAATATTTCTTTTATTGTATCGTTTGTGGCGTAGTTTGTTGCGAGATACCATGCAATGTACAGGGCAACTTCAATTGTTATCCTTTCACGTGCATGATGATAAGAGACAATAAACAGCGCTGGTTTAGGTTTTGAAACCTTGTGGTTTGAAAGTTCTATGCACCATATGTTTCTATTGTTCCATGTTTTGCCGATAGAGTATACTCTTGCAATGTTACCGTAGCTTTCATTTAAGTTTTTAAGAATAGTAGTTATTTCGCTATAATTGTGGTATTTGTTCCATGTTATTTGAATTACCTTGTTGGAGGCAAGTAGGTCGGTTCCTTTTGGAACCGTGATATGAACTTGAATATTGATGAAATTGATGTTGAGTAATAGCAGGATAAAAAATATGGTGATTGGTTTTTGCACAAGTGAACCATCCTACTAAGTACTGTAGTGTATTAAGTTTTACATTTTAAATTTAAATTTTAGCAAACTATTTATAGACATATAAGGGAAAAATATTGGGTGTCAAAGCTGGGTGGCGGAGAGCGGCCAGGCAACTCTAAAAAAATTTTAATTCCAATAGAGGGACACCCTTCAGAACTTAAGATGTGCCGTTTGTTTTTGGATTTAGCTAAAGTAAAGAAATGTAATCTAACTTTTTTCCATGTTGAAACCCCAGAAACTAGAGCAGAAGAGATATTAAGAAAATTGGAGAATAACATTAAAGAAGTGGAGGTTAAAGCGTGGATACAAGTTGTATCTGGTGAGGATCCTGCAAACAAAATATTAGAGGAAGCGAAGAGACAATACGATTTAATTGTTATGGCCTCGAGAATTAAAGCCTTAAAGAAACAGCTGTTCGGAAGTGTAACAAATAAGGTCACCAGAAGTGCTAAGTGCGATGTCATAGTTTTTCATAATGTTGATAAACTCCCGAAAAACTTAGGTAAAATTCTTGTTCCCCTCCTTTCACCAAAGAGAAAAGTTGTAAAACTGGTTTTAGAGTTTTTAGATATGGAATGTTGTCGAGATGCTGATGCTACCTTTTTATACTTACATGAACTACCAATCTCACTTCCATTGGGGACGGAATATATTCCAGAGGAAGAGCGTAAAAGGGTAAGGAAGGCTTTATCGATTATTAAAGAAGAGTCTAAGACCGCTGGCAAGACACCTTGGTTTAAGGATATAATTACTAGGGATATTAGAAGAACAATATTAGATTATGTTAAAAAGTTTAAACCTGATCTAGTTTTTATACCGGCTAGAACACGTCCAAGAGCTGTTTTTGGACTTCTTGGAACAGATGAATACTATTTAGCCTCTCACTTAAATATTCCAGTCATACTTTTCTTTTAGTCATGTAAAATGTTATTAAAAAGGAAGTAATAACAGCGGTAGTGAAAGTTAGTAGTACAAGTGGTGTGTAGAGGTAAGACATCACTAAAATCACCACTATGAAGATTATAATCAACGCCATCATACTAAATAGGGCATGGCTGTCAATAACTTTTTTTATGCTGAGTCTACATGCAGATAAGTTAACCATAAAGAAGATTATTAGGAAAAAAAGGCTTGAAAGCGTTGCAACCTCTTGCAAAACACCAGCTAAGGTAAGTATAGCAACAACAAGTGATGTGAACAGAATACTGACATAGGGTACTCTTGTTTTTTCACTTAGCTTGACAAGTTTTTTAGGTGCTAAACTGTCTCTAGCTAAAGCAAACATCATTCTTGATGATCCGTATAGACTGGCGTTAAATGCACTGGAAGTTGCAAGAAGCCCTCCCAAGCCAAGTAAAATTCCGCCGATACTTCCCATGAAACGTTCTGCAGCCTCTGCTAAGGGCGCTTCACTAACCATAAGTTCTTCTGGATTAGTAAACAACAATGCAATAAAGGCTACTAACATATATATGGTTGAGACTACGGCTATACTTATGTATATGGCCCTCTTTATGTTTTTTCTCGGATTTTTTAACTCTTCGGCGCTTGTTGCAATAAGTTCAAATCCCTCGTAGGCTATGAAGATCAATCCGCTACCTAAGATAAGATTTAAGAGGGAGAAATTTGTCTCAGTAGGGTTAGGAGCATAATTTTGGAATTTTCCTATTAGACCGATTTGCGCGGCAAAAAGAAGCCCAACACCTACGAACAGGAGGAGTAGAACAACTTTGGCTACTACCAATATATTTTCAACGCTGCCTGTTCTTTTAGCTCCCTTCAAATTTAGGAAGGTAAGAGTAGCTATTAGAAGGATACTCCAAGCTTTCCAGGGACTTTTAACGAAGTATGTCATATATTGTCCAAAAGATACAGCGTAAAGTGAACATGATGCAATATAGCCGAACCAGATAAGCCAAGCAACAAATCCACCTGCAAATTCTCCGAATCCAGCTTTAACATATGCGTAGCTGGCACCACTGCTTGGGTATTTCTCTGCGAGAGCAGAATAGCTGTAACCAGTTAGTAGAGCCGAAAAAGTACAAAGAGTTAAACTTATGAGAACGAAATTGCCAGTGATGCCGATAACTAGGCCTATGACTGTAAATATACCCCCACCTATCATTCCACCGATACCAATTGTTACAGCTTCAATTAAACCTAGTTCTCTAACCAGTTCAACTTCATAAAGGTCTTTAATTTCTATTTTTTTCGCCACCTTCCACCACCC